>NZ_QSFR01000019.1:0-4431 GCF_003467925.1 Collinsella sp. AM43-1
ATTGTGGCCCTTGACAGTGGATTGGGTCATATGAGCGAGCGGGCTCCGGGTGCCCCAGGTTGCCGCGAAAGAGGAGGGAAGCGTACTCTATGTACGCGACCGACGATTGAGGGGCAAGATGGGGTGCCCGGGGCTCGCGCAGCGTCAACAAAAAACGCGGTTCGTTAGAACCGCGTAAGATAGTTGGAGCGGACAACGGGGCGTCTGCGTATTCGCTTCGCGGATCCGCACCGGCTTCGGCCGCCTGCCGGCGTCCTCGCCAGCTCGCTACAAACGCTCCGCGTTTGCTTAACGCTCGCTCCCTCTCGGGTTCGAGCCCAAGCGATGGGTACGAAAAAGCCCGGCTACCGTAGTAGTCGGGCTGCTGCGTTTGGAGCGGACAACGGGGCTCGAACCCGCGACCCCAACCTTGGCAAGGTTGTGCTCTACCAACTGAGCCATGTCCGCATATGTAAAACAAAACGGGCGCCGGAGCGCCCGGATGTTGCCTGGAGGCGAAGCCCGGATTCGAACCGGGGGTAAAGGCTTTGCAGGCCTCTGCCTTACCACTTGGCCACTTCGCCGAAAAAGGACCGCCTAAACGGTCCGGAAATGCAATGGAGCGGACAACGGGGCTCGAACCCGCGACCCCAACCTTGGCAAGGTTGTGCTCTACCAACTGAGCCATGTCCGCTTGCGGGTTATTAATTTACGCGAGTTGTCCAAAAGACGCAAGTACTTTTTTCAAAAAACTTGTCTGCCGCATGTTCTTAGTAGCTAAACGCGCTAAAGCGATTGGCTAGGCACACGACTCCAGCGCTCCGCTAAACAGCTTCACCATCTGCACGCGCGTGCCGGCGCCGTCCGTACGACGAGCAACCTCCACGTTATCGACGAGCATACGCATAAGCTTGATACCACGGCCGCGCTCCTCTGATGCGACCGGTTCGCTCGTTTCATCGATAGAATAGCCGGCACCTCGATCAAGCACCTCAACCACAACGCGATCGCCATAGGCCTGAACCGTCAGGACGCACCCGATACCGCCCGCATGGTCATAGGCATTACCCAGCGCCTCCCCCGACGCCAATGCGACATCGTACCGCTCGTCACGGCGCAACGGAAGCGATTCAAGGAGTTCGGCGATGCGATGTCGGTAGTATGGAAGATTCTCGATACCCTGACGGACCTCGACGCTCTTACTCCAGCGAGGCAGCTCCCCCACCGGAATGGCGGGAATAGACTCCCGTGCCGGCCCCGCGACATGAAGAATATCGACAAGACGAGCAATCTCCAAAAAGCGAACAACTTCACCTGATGCATTGACGAGCGAAAGCAGGCCTTCTCGCCTCATGAGCTCACGAGCGCGCGTAAGCAGGAATGCCAAGCCCGTCGAATCGATAAAGCTGACAGCCTGACAGTTGATGACGACACGACGCACGCCGCGGCCAATCAAAGCATCCAACCGCCGACGCAGCGCAGGCACCGTGGCGATGTCGATATCGCCTGGTGGCGTCAAAACCGCTATGTCATTCCACTCATTCATACGACCATGGTTCCCCAAAAAAGCCCACTCGATGCATTCGTTTCCCCAACCGTACGGATTCAGCCCGCCCAGCGTCGTCTATGAACGACCCCGTAAAAACTCAAGGGACACCAATGCAATGTCATCGTCCAGCGCCGATTCGGTAAATCGGTCGAGCTCGCCCAAGACCTTGCCGCAAATGCCCGACACGCCCTCACCCGAGACAGAGAGCAGAAGGTCGCGAAGGCGCTGCTCGCCAAAGAAAGCACCCGAGCGGTCACGCGCTTCGATTGTTCCGTCGGTGTACATAAATAGCATGTCACCAGGAGCGAACGTAAACACGCCTGTCTCGTACACCATG
The DNA here is from genome assembly GCF_003467925.1 of Collinsella sp. AM43-1. Taxonomy (NCBI): domain Bacteria; kingdom Bacillati; phylum Actinomycetota; class Coriobacteriia; order Coriobacteriales; family Coriobacteriaceae; genus Collinsella; species Collinsella sp. AM43-1. The sequence continues at coordinate 1,866 of NZ_QSFR01000019.1, forward strand.
CTCTCAAAGGCACCGATTACCCCCGATTGGCATCCAAGCAGCTCGACCTCTCCCCCACGAGCCTCGCCGCCACCCAGCGGCATCGACTCTGGCCTGATGACCATGGTCGGAGGATGGCCCGCCGAACAATACGTTGCGCGTCCGGCTTTAAGGTCAATCTTGGCGATAAAGGCCGTCACGAACGTCTCGACCCTCGAAAAGCCCATAAGCATGCTATTAAGGGAGCGTGCCATGCGGGCCGGTCCAGCGCCCTCCCAGGCATATGCCGTCAGGGCCGTCTTGACGAGTGCGGACATCGATGCAGCCTCAATGCCTTTGCCAGACACATCGCCCAGAATCATGACGGCGCAATCGTCGGGAAGACGGATGAGCGTATAGAAATCGCCGCCGACCAACGCCGAGTTCGTGGCCGACAGGTACACCGAATCGGCGGCGATTCCCGGAACATCCCCCAGTGAATTTCTCATGCCAATCTGGAGGGTCTGAGCGATATGGCGCTCCTCACGCTTTTGAGATTCGCCTTCATAGATCAGTTCAAAGTCATGAGCCAAGTGCACCAAGTAGTCATATTCAAGGTCATCAATCGGCTCTTGGCTACCATCACGAAGCAGCAGCGCACGCGTCGTCGGCCCCTTCGCAACAGAAGCAGGAACGATCGCGTCGTTACTGTGCTTGCCATCGCCCTCAGGGCGCGGGCGCCCCGCCTCGATGCCGGCGTCGACGTAGAGACCCTGGCAAGGCAGGCCATGCGCCCTAAGCCAGCCTCCCATAGGCATCGATTCGTCAACGCGAGTTATACGGACGTGTTTAAGGTCCTCGGCGCTCGTGCCGCCCAAAACAGATGCCTCAAAGCCATCAGGGCCAGCCCCCAGACGTGCCGCTGGCGCCGTCGTGGAAAAGAAAAGCTTCTCGGGATCGTCCGGCAAAGCAACGCGACTGCCGCCTTCAAAATCTATGACGTAGGAATCCAGACTGGCGTCATACTCAATAGGGCAAAAATGGCAGTTGAGCATATTGCAGATCTCGGACGATACCGCCTGGGTAGCCGCGGCGGAATCGTCTAGAAAGGTAAACAACTCGTCACGCAAGACATTGAGCGAGCGGCCAAGCTCGGCCGTGCGACGGGAGCGAAGGCTCGATGCCATGCCGACCAGCTGGATAGACAGGTAATCGCAAATGACCTCGAGCACATTAACGTCATAGGCGAGCGGTGCCTGAGGGCGTTTCCAACCAACTTCCAGCACGCCAAGGATCTGCGTACCGTAAAAAACGGGAAGACAGATCTCGCTGCGGTACGGAGGCATATCCTGCATGCGCAACAGGTGCTTAGAACGATTGTCCAGATCCATGAACATACCGGAGGCGACCTTATCACCCTCAAGGTCCTGTTGAATCGACAAGCGACAGGCACGCGACTCACGAAGAACATACGTCGGAATGCCAGCGCCATACGGCAAAAACTCAGGCAGGTAGCTGTCGTACAGCTCCTTGGAAACACCGCGAAGTTTAAAACCACCGCTCTCAGAAAAATAGATAGCGGCACCCGAAGCATCGAGCGTTCCTACAAGCTGGTTCAAAACGGTATCAAGTAGGCTGGGCAGCTCATCGGAGCCCACGGTACTCATAATGACCGAGAGCGTGCCAGAGAGGCGCTTGTTCGCCACTCTAAGCTCCGAAAGCGCACGCTTGAGTTGCCGGTCGTGAGAATACTGTTCCTCGATACTGTGAAGCGCCACCAGGACACGTGGTGCGCGGCGCCCAAAGATGTGTGGAGGCGTTACGGAGCCCGCACGAACCAAGACGGGAATAAAAGAGCCGTCACTCAGCTTGAGCATCAGTTCGTTCTCGGAGCCATCAGTTTCAAATGGCAGACGATGTTCCGTCGCACGTTCAAAAGCGGACGAGTACAGGACGTCTTTAACATCTCCGCCGATGACGTCGGCGCGTTCCTCGCACATCAAACCAAGTAAGCGATTATTCACATGCAGAATGGTTCCGTCGAGCTCGCAGATGATGACAGCATCGCTCGTGATCTCGACTAGTTGGGCAACGTCTGCCCACTCGTTGCGTTCAAGCGTTTCCATCGTGGACCTCACCGTCTATCGGTAACAAAAAAGCCTCCGAAGAGGCTTCTCAAATGCGATGGTGTCGGAGGCGGGACTTGAACCCGCATGACCAAAAAGCGGTCACTAGCACCTCAAGCTAGCGCGTCTGCCAATTCCGCCACTCCGACATGCTATGTTGTTGATTCGCGGTTCGTTTTGTTGGACCCGCGCGTTCAACGAGGAAGATAATAACCTATGATTCGAGAACTGTGCAAGCACTTTTTTGAAAAAAGTTTACGAATTTGTAAATGCGCAGGTAGATCTGTATATCCGGTTCGGAATGGGGGCAGCTTCCCAGCGCGTCCTCGGGCATGCGGTACATTTTGATCCGCGCTTCGCGCTACAAAATGTACCGCCCCCTGCGGAATGCGCTGGGAAGCTGCCCCCATTCCGAACCTACGTTAACATGCTCCAGGCAAAGTTCCTAAACATATTCTGGGGCTGATAAGAATTTAGTGGGT
>NZ_QSFR01000019.1:4503-44626 GCF_003467925.1 Collinsella sp. AM43-1
CCTCGCTCAATTTCCTATTAGATTAAGTGAGCGATCAAGGAATCGCACCCCTCCCTGCCGCGTTACCGCAGGGTCCACCCTGGTGTTACTTTTCAGAACATTCCGCAGGACGCAAGTAACCCCCGCCGCACGAAGTGCGCAGCGGGGGTTACTTGCATGTCCGAGGACGTTCTGAAAAGTAACACCAGGGCGGGCCCGGACGAGAACAACCGACTACAGGTCGATGTGCGATTCCTTGATCGGGAACGGCTCGGCGAAGTGGCACGCGCAGCAGTGGCCCGGGGCAACTTCCTTAAACTCAGGAAGCTTCTCGGAGCAGATGCCCTGCGCGATCGGACAGCGCGTGTGGAAACGGCAGCCGGTCGGCGGATCTAGCGGCGACGGCGGATCGCCAGCGAGGATGATGCGCTTGCGGGTCTTCTGAATATCCGGATCGGGCACCGGCACGGCAGACAGCAGTGACTGCGTGTACGGGTGGTGCGGCTCGCTATAGAGTGTCTTCCAGTCCGAAACCTCGACCATCTTACCCAGATACATAACGGCAACGCGATCGGAGATGTGCTGCACGACGGACAGGTCGTGGGCGATAAACAGATACGCCGTACCGAACTTGTCCTGAAGTTCCTTGAGCAGGTTCAGAACCTGGGCCTGAATGGAAACATCCAGAGCGGAAACGGGCTCGTCGCAGATGATCAGCTTGGGCTTCAGAGCGAACGCGCGGGCGATGCCGACACGCTGACGCTGACCGCCCGAGAACTCGTGCGGATAGCGGTTGATGTGCTCGGGGTTGAGGCCGACGACGTCCAGCAGCTCACGGACACGCTCAATGCGCTCCTCCTTGGTGCCCACGCCATGAATAGTCATGGGCTCGGAGACGATCTCGCCGATGGTCATACGAGGATTGAGCGAAGCATAGGGGTCCTGGAAGATGAACTGCATCTCACGACGCATGTCCTTGATCTCATGCTTGCTCATCTCGGCAACGTCTTTGCCCTGGAAGAACACCTTACCTGCCGTCGGCTTGGTCAGGCGCATGATGGTGCGGCCCGTGGTGGACTTACCGCAACCAGACTCGCCGACCAGGCCAAAGGTCTCGCCCGGATAAATCTCGAACGAAATGTCATTCACAGCAGAGACGACGCGCTTGGAAAAACGCTTGGCGAACATGCCGGACTCTGCGGGGAACTCCTTAGAAAGATGCTCGACCTTCAGCAGCGGAGTGCGCTCGTTATTGTCTGCCATTTACGCCTCGCCTCCCTTCTTGGAATCCTTGCGCGTGCGGGACGTCTCAGGGGCGTTCTTGAGGAACTCGGGGTCACCGGAATAATGGCACGCAGAATAGTGGCCGGACTCGGTGACAACGCGCTCGGGGCGCTGCTTGCGGCACTTGTCGGTCGCATAGGGGCAGCGAGGAGAGAAGACGCAGCCCTCGGGCAGGTTCATGAGCGAAGGCGGGTTGCCGTGAATCGGCGTCAGCGGCTTCTTCTCATCGATGGCCTGCTCCGGGATGGAGCGAATAAGACCCCAGGTGTAGGGATGGCGGCTCTCGTAGAAGATTTCCTCAGCAGTACCGAACTCGACGGGACGGCCGGCGTACATAACCATAATCTTATCGGCCATATCGGCGACGACGCCCAGGTCATGGGTAATCATAATAATGGCGTTGCCGTTCTTCTCCTGCATCTCCTGCATGAGCTCGATAATCTGAGCCTGAATGGTAACATCCAGAGCCGTCGTGGGCTCGTCGGCAATCAGGATATCGGGATCGCAGGCAAGAGCCATAGCGATCATGACACGCTGACGCATACCGCCGGAGAACTGGTGCGGATACTCATTGACGCGCTTCTCGGGCTCGGGGATACCCACGAGGTCCAAAAGCTCGGTAGCGCGCTTGAGCGCCTCCTGCTTGGAGTAGCCGCGGTGCAGACGAAGGCCCTCGCCCACCTGCTTGCCGATCTTATAGACCGGGTTCAAGGAGGTCATAGGATCCTGGAAGATCATCGCGATGTCGTTACCGCGAATGTGCTGCATCTCTTCCTCGGTCATCTCGAGGATAGAACGGCCGCGATAGCGAACGTCGCCGCCCTCAATCTTTCCCGGAGGCATCGAGATAAGACCCATGATGGTCATGGCGGTCACAGACTTACCGGAGCCGGACTCACCGACGACACCGAGGGTCTCGCCGCGATCGAGCGTGTAGGAGACACCGTCGACAGCGCGAACAACGCCATCTTCGGTGTGGAAATACATCTTAAGGTCATCGACCTCGAGCAGATGCTGGCCCTCGGGAACCGGCTGGTCCTTCAGGTCCACATAGTTCTTGTTCTTCTTCATCCTTATGCGTCCTTCATCTTGACGTCGAGGGCGTCGCGCAAACCGTCACCCAGCAGGGTGAAGGCGAGCACCGTCGAGAGAATTGCCAGACCGGGCATGATCATCATCCAGGGAGCAGTCAGAAGATACTGCTGACCGTCCTGAATCATGGAGCCCCACGAAGGCGTAGGCGGAATAACGCCCATGCCGAGGAAGGACAGAGCGGACTCGGTCAGAATAGCGCCGCCGATGTTCATGGTCGCGTAGACCACGATGGAAGCAACGGAGTTCGGGAAGATATGGCGCATAACGATACGGGCATCGGATGCACCCATGGCGCGGGCGGCGTCAACATAGTCGTTCTCTTTGACCGTGAGGATCGCGGATCTAAAGACGCGCGCAATCGAAGGCCAGCCGAGAATACCGATGGCGATAAAGACGTTCTGAAGGCCACGGCCGATAACGGCGATCATGGCGACGACGAACAGCACGTACGGGAACGCCAGGAAGATGTCCGCGCAGCGCATGATAATCGTATCCCAGATGCCGCCATAGAAACCGGCAAGGGCGCCCATGACCAGACCGATCACCGTGGAGATGGCGGTGGCCATAATACCGACGGAAAGCGAAACACGTGCACCGTAGATAACACGAACGAGAATGTCGCGGCCAAGGGCGTCGGTGCCAAACGGGTGCTCGGCACACGGAGCCAGCAGCGACGTCTCGGCCATGGTGGTCGAGTCGGAAGCCGTCGGCGAACCGAGCCAGGGCTTAGCCCACAGATCTGCGGTCAGGGCAACCAAAACGACGACGATGATCCAGCAGACACCGATAACGGCGAGCTTGTTCTTGCGAAGACGCTTAAAAGCGTCGCCCCACAGCGTGCGGGACTTGGCGGGAGCAGATGCGGCCTTGGTGGCGGTAGCCTGCTCCTGAGACTGAGAATCAGTTTCCTGCATGAGACGTACCTCCCTTAGGCCTTATCCGACGGACCGCCAAGGCGGATGCGCGGGTCGAGGAATGCATAGCTAATGTCGACGAGCAGGTTGATCACCATGACGACGACGACGATGAGCGTAACGCCGCCCATAACGATGGGCCAGTCACGCATGCTAATGGCGCGATAGACCTCATAGCCGATACCGGGCCAGTTAAAGACCGTTTCGGTCAGGATGGCACCCGAAAGCATGCCGCCAAAGTCGACACCAATATAGGTAACGACGGGGATGAGTGCATTCTTAAGCGCATGCTTGATGATGATCGCGCGATTGGAGAGACCCTTGGCCTTTGCCGTACGGATGTAATCTTGGTTCATGACGTCAAGCAGCTGTGAACGCATAATGCGGGCAGCATAAGCGGTCGAAACCGAAGCCAGCGTAATGGTCGGAAGCACATAGTGCATCCAATCCTGATACTGAGAGCTGGAACCGCCGGCACCCGAAATCGGCATGGAGAATGCGCCGCCGGTGAGATCCTTAAGGATGACGCCGAAGAACAGCTGCAGCAGCATGCCGAGCCAGAAGGCGGGAACGGCAACGAGGATCGACGTGGTGAGCGTTACCAAAATATCCCAGAAGGAATAACGCTTTACCGCCGAAATGATACCCGCACCGATACCCATGATCGCCTCGAGCACGATGGCGCACGCGGCGAGTTTGACCGTATACGGATACTTCTGGGCAAAGATTTCCGTAACCGGCAGCTTGCGCTGGTACGAATTACCCAGATCGCCATGAAGCAGACCGTTCATGTAATACAGATAACGGTCTACAAGCGACGTCTGAACGGGATCGCCGTTCTCGTCAAGGATCGCGTTACCGTCCTCGTCCGTCTGGACCAGGTGATAGCGTACGCGAAGCTGAAGCTCTACCTCGGGGGACAGAGCCTTGTCTCCACCGATCAACTTGATCGGATCTCCCGGCACGATATTCTGGAGGGCGAACAGAATCAGCGTGACGCCCAAAAACACCGGGATGAACTGAAGCACACGTTTAACGATGTACTTACCCATACCACTCCCCTATCTAGGGATTAACCTAAATGGGATGCCGATCGCCAGACCGGCATCCCAAAATTACCATCAGCCAGTTTACCCCAGGTTAGGGGGAACTGTATGTTTCCCATGAGGTCTACGTAAATACTTGACCCTCACGGAAGCTGCAAAACTCTTAGGCGAGCTCAGCGGTACCCAGATCGGCGTGCTTCTGCGGATCAACGTAGAGGTACTTGACGCGGTCGGAGCCAGCGATGGTGTGCGTGTAGAACATCACCGGGATGACCGGGCAGTCGGCGGCGACCATGGCGTCGGCCTCCTGCATCTTGGCGATACGCTCGTCGTCGTCAACCGTGGCACGGGCCTCGTCAACCTTGGCGTCAAAGTCGGGGTTGCTGTAACCGGAGCGGTTGTCGCCACCCAGGGAGTCGGAGTGGAACAGCGGATACAGGAAGTTGTCCATGATCGGGTAATCGGCGATCCAGCCCAGACGGCCGAACTGATAGTTGAAGTTCTGATACTGCTCGAGCAGGGCAGACCACTCAGGGGTATCGGAGACGGCGGTGACGCCCACCTTGGCGAGGTCGCCGATGATGGACTCCATGATCTCCTTGTGGCCGCCGTCCTGGTTGTAGGACAGGGTCACATTGATGCCACGATCGCCGTTAGCGCCAGCGGGAGCGACCTTGTCGAGGTACTCGTTAGCCTTGTCGACGTCGTAGGCGCAGAACTCCCATGCGCCCTCCTTGTAGCCGGCGATTCCCGGAGGAACGATGCCGTCAGCGGGGGTACGGGTGCCCTTGAAGATGGTCTTGCAGATGGCCTCACGGTTGATAGCCAGGGAGATGCCCCTACGCAGGTCAGCGTTGTTGAACGGCTCGGCCGTGGTGTTGCACGTCAGATAGTACGTGGAAGGCTCGGAACCGAGCAGCATGCGCGCACCATCACTCATGGTGTAGCCATCCTTGGACTCGCCGCGGTCCTTCTTGGCGGCGTCGATCTGAGCAACGGGAACGTCGCAGACATCAAGGTTACCGGCCTGGAACTCCTTGTAAGCGGTCTCCACGTCCTTGATGACCTGGAAGTGGATGGCGTCGATCTTGGCCTTGTCGCCATAATAATCGTCGAACTTCTTGAGGTTGATCTCCTGACCATCCTCCCACTTACCGTCCATCATGAACGGGCCGTTGCCGACCGGGGCAAGATAGAAGCTCTTGACATCGGTCTCGGCGCACTCGGGAACCGGGGACAGAGCCGGGTGAGAGGCGACGAAGGGGAAGTCGGCGTAGGCGGAAGTCAGCTTGACGACGAGGGTCTCGTCATCCGGGCAGGTAACGCCGGACAGCTCGGTAGCATTACCGGCAAGCAGATCGTCATAGCCCTCGACCATGGAAAGGTGGTAGGAGACCTCGGAAGGACCATACTCGGTAGCGATGGCCGACTTAGTGTTGACCAGGCGCTCCCAGCCGAGCTTGAAGGACTTGGAGGTAACGTCGTCACCGTTGTGGAACTTGGCCTTCTTGATCTTGAAGGTGAACTCGGTGGCGTCGTCGTTAGCCTCAAAGGACTCGCAAGCCAGCGGAACGATCTCGCCCTTCTCGTTATCGTACTCCGTCAGAGCGTCGAAGAGCTGGTACTCGACCTGAGTGCCCTGATCCTCCTGGACGTTGTAGGGGTCGATGCAGACCGGGTTGTTGATGTAGAAGTTCAGCGTCGAACCGGACTCAGAACCGGAAGCGTCGCCGCCCTTCTTGCCGCATGCGGCAAGAAAAGCCATGGAGCTCGCAGCGAGGGTGCCGCCAACAAAGGCGCGACGACCCATAACGGGCTGGTGGAACATAGAATCAGCCATGCCATCCTCCTTATGAGATAGGACAAAGTGAATTCGGCCGGGCAACGTCAAGACAGCCCGATCGAACCATTCAAACGCGGTCCGCCGTTATGGCTGGTTATGCAGTGCGGACCAACGTTTCGCAATACAGTAGCGCATTTTATGCACAATATGGCGCTAATTCCGGTTAACGGTCGAGAATTTCTTTAGTTAGGCGAAGTATGTGGGGATATTTTGACTCTATTACAAGTCTGTAAACAAAAAGGGCCCCGCACATGCGGGACCCTTTACAAACGTATATACGCCGATGCTTAGTAGCCGACGATGCCCTGCGGGAAGAAGAACATGCACAGAACGACACACACAGCAAAAACGACGGCCATAATTACCGTCAGGCGATCGAGGTTCTGCTCCATGACGCCCGTGGCAGAGCTGGAGTTATACAGCGAGCTAGCGATCATATCCGAAACGCCGGTGCCCTTACCGGAATGCATCAGAACGAGAATCGTCAGCGCCACGGCAGAAACAGCCCAAACGACAAACAGAAGAATCTGGAACGGACCCATAGATAAGCTCCTTAATAGAACAATTCAAACTCCAGTACTGTACCACAACCTTCAACACTCCCCCACCTGCCATTTAGGGACGGGGTAGAAATGGCAGAAATACCAAAAAGGGGGTCGTCCGGTTGTGGACAACCCCCTTACTAGAAAACGGTATTTGTTTTCTATTAGGCCTCGGTGGCGAGCACGCGACCCGTCATCTCGGCGGAAGGCTCAATACCAGCCATGGTGAGCATGGTCGGAGCGATATCGGAAAGACGGCCGTCCTCGATACCGGTGAGCTTGGCCTTATCATCAACGATGATGAACGGCACGCGGTTGGTGGTGTGAGCCGTAAACGGATGCTTGGAACCGTCGGAAGCAACGTCAAACATGTGATCGGCGTTGCCATGGTCGGCGGTAATCAGCGCAAAGCCGCCCTTGGCGAGAATCGCCGGGACAACCTTGGACAGAGCATCGTCAACAGCCTCGACGGCCTTAACGGCGGCGTCGAAGACACCGGTGTGGCCAACCATGTCGCAGTTCGCGAAGTTCACGATGTAGAAATCAGCGCGATCCTCGTTAATAGCGGCGACGAGCTTCTCGGTAACCTCGGGAGCGCTCATCTCGGGCTGCAGATCGTAGGTAGCAACCTTGGGGGAAGCGACGAGCACGCGCTCCTCGCCCTCCTTGGGCTCCTCGATGCCGCCGTTGAGGAAGAACGTCACATGGGCGTACTTCTCGGTCTCGGCGGTGTGCAGCTGCTTCAGGCCATTGGCGGCGATAACGTCGGCCAGAACGTTCTCGGGGAACGTCTTGGGGAAGGCGACCTCGACGTCAAACGTCGGATCGTACTCGGTCATCGTCACAAAGTGCGAAAGCTTAATCTGCTCGCGCTCAAAGCCGTCGAACTCCTTGTCCGTGAACACGCGAGTCATCTGACGAGCGCGGTCGGGACGGAAGTTGAAGAAGATGGCCGCGTCGCCCTCGTGAATGCCCTCGTTGTGGGCAGCAAAGGGCTCGACGAACTCGTCGCCGCGCGGATCCTTCTCGTAGTAGGCCTTGATACCGGCAACGGGGTCGGTATCGGCATCGGACGCGTTGACCATGACGTCGTAGGCACGCTGGATGCGCTCCCAGCGGTTGTCGCGGTCCATGGCCCAATAGCGGCCCGAAACGGTGGCAACGCGAGCGTCGCAACCGGTCTCCTCGGAGATCTTAGCCAGAAAAGCGCAGAACTCGCTCATGTAGCCGGCACCGGACTGCGGGTCGACGTCGCGGCCATCCATGAAGGCGTGGACGCGAACGGTCTTGACGCCATGCTGGGCAGCCATCTTGACCAGAGCCTCGACGTGGTTCATGTGAGAATGAACACCGCCAGGGCTCATAAGGCCCATGAGGTGGAGAGTCTTGCCGTCAGCCTTGACGTCGTCCATAGCCTTGACGAAGACCTCGTTCTTGGCGATGGAGCCGTCCTTGATGGCATTGTTGATGCGCGAAAGCTCCTGGAACACGATGCGGCCGGCACCGATGTTGAGGTGGCCTACCTCGGAGTTGCCCATCTGACCGTCGGGAAGGCCCACGTCCTCGCCCGAAGCGCCGAGCGTGGTGTGGGGATACTGAGCGTACAGGCTATCAAGGAAGGGCGTCTTGGCAGCGGCGACGGCGTTCTCGCCATCAGCCGGAGCAAGGCCGCAGCCATCCATGATGATCAGGAGTGCAGGAAGATGACGCTGTGCCATATGTCCTACTCGCCTGCCTTGACGACCATAGAGGCGAAGTCGGCAGCCTTGAGCGAAGCGCCGCCCACGAGGGCGCCGTCAACGTCGGGCTTGGCGACGAGCTCGGCAATGTTGCCGGGCTTAGCGGAACCACCGTACAGGACGCGGATACCGTCGGCGAGCTCCTCGCCAAACATCTCCTTGAGGGTCTCACGGATAGCGCCGCAGACCTCCTGAGCGTCCTCGGCGGTAGCGGTCTTGCCGGTGCCGATGGCCCAGATGGGCTCGTAGGCGACGACGACCTGCTTGGGGCAGGTGATCTCAAGACCAGCAAGGCCAGCTTTGACCTGGTTCACGACGTGCTCGACATAGGTGCCAGCCTCGCGGACCTCGAGGGACTCGCCGCAGCAGAAGACGGGAACAAGACCGGCGGCAACGAGGGCCTTGGCCTTCTTGTTCTGGTCCTCGTCGGTCTCGTGGAAGTAGTCGCGACGCTCGGAGTGACCGATGATGCAGTAGGTGCAGCCAGCGGACTTGAGCATGTCGCAAGAGGACTCACCGGTGAAGGCACCCTTGGCCTCCCAGTACACGTTCTGTGCACCGAGGGCGATGGGGGCAGCCTGAATGCGGTCATGAACCGTGGTGATGTCAATGGTCGGAGGGCAGACGAGCACCTCGACGCCAGCCGGAACCTCGGGCAGAGCCTGAGCCAGCTCGTCGGCGAGCTTGGCGGCCTCGGCGACGTCGTTGTTCATCTTCCAGTTACCAGCGATAAGAAGGGTGCGATTAGGCATCGAGAAGCGCCTCCACTCCGGGCAGGGCCTTACCCTCGACGAGCTCCATGGAAGCGCCACCACCGGTGGAGATCCAGCTCATCTTGTCGGCCAGGTTGAACTTGTTGACAGCCGCGACAGAGTCACCACCGCCGATGATCGAGGTGCAGTCGGCCTCGGCGACGGCCTCGGCGATAGCCTGGGTGCCGTGAGCGAAGTTGTCGAACTCGAAGACGCCCATGGGGCCGTTCCAGAACACGGTCTTGGCGCCCTTGACGGCCTCGGCGTAGAGCTCCTCGGTCTTGGGGCCGATGTCCATGCCCTCACGATCGTCGGGGATAGCGTCGGAAGCGACAACCTCGGGGACAGCGTCCTCGCCAAAGTGATCGGCAACGCGGTTGTCGATGGGGAGCAGGATCTTGACGCCCTTCTCCTCGGCCTTCTTGAGCATCTCGCCGGCGCGCTCGACCCAGTCCTCTTCCTTGAGGGACTGACCGACGGTCAGGCCCTGAGCCAGGAAGAAGGTGTAGGCCATGCCGCCACCGATGATCAGGGTGTCAGCGGAGTCGATGAGGTGATCGAGAACGCCGATCTTGGAGGAAACCTTGGAACCGCCGACGATAGCGACGAAGGGGCGCTCGGGCTCGGCGAAGATGCCGGTCAGCGTGTCGACCTCCTTCTCGAGCAGGAAGCCGGCGACGGCAGGCAGGTAAGCGGCGGGGCCCACGACGGAACCCTGGGCGCGGTGAGCGGTGCCGAAGGCATCGAGAACGAAGACGTCACCATAGGAAGCGAGCTTCTTGGCGATCTCGGGATCGTTCTTCTTCTCACGCTTGTCGAAACGGACGTTCTCGAGAACGAGGACCTTGCCCGGCTCGACGGCGGCGACAGCCTCAGCAGCCTTCTCGCCGTAGGTGTCGGCGACAAAGGCAACATCGAGACCAGAGAGCTCAGCGAGCTTCTTGGCGACAGGCTCAAGGGAGAGCTCAGGCTGGAAGCCGGTGCCCTCGGGACGGCCGAGGTGGCTCATGAGAATGACGCGAGCGTTGTGCTCAACGAGGTAGTTGATGGTGGGCAGGGCAGCCTTGATGCGGGTGGTGTCGCCAACGACGCCATCCTTGATAGGCACGTTGAAGTCAACGCGGACGAGAACGCGCTTGCCGTCGACATCGATGTCGCGGACGGTCTTCTTGGTAAAGGCCATGTTTGCTTCTACCTTTCGTACGTGTCTGCCTCCCATTACGGCAGACGATTTCCTATAAAAAGGGCGCGACCCTAGGGTGTAAGCCCTATAAGGCCGCGCCCTTCTTTAGACGCTCAACGAGCTATTCGCTAAAAGCTAAATTAAGCAACGAACTTCTCGAAGTACTTGATGGTGCGGACCATCTGAGAGGTGTAAGAGTTCTCGTTGTCGTACCAAGAGGTGACCTGAACGAGGGTCTGGCCGTTGCCGAGATCAGAGCACATGGTCTGAGTGGCGTCGAAGATGGAGCCGTGGGTCTCGCCGATGATGTCGGTGGAGACGATGTCGTCCTCGTTGTAACCGAAGGTCTCGGAGATGGTGGCAGCGTAGGCCTTCATAGCGGCGTTGACCTCGTCGACGGTGACCTTCTTGTCAACGACAGCGTAGAGGTTGGTGATGGAGCCGGTCGGCGTCGGGACGCGCTGGGCGGCACCGATGAGCTTACCGTTGAGCTCGGGGAGAACCAGGCCGATAGCCTTGGCAGCACCGGTGGTGTTGGGGACGATGTTGACGGCGCAGGCGCGGCTACGACGCTTGTTGCCCTTGCGCTGCGGGCCGTCGAGCGGCATCTGGTCGCCAGTCCAGGCGTGAATGGTGGTCATGATGCCGGACACGATGGGAGCGAAGTCGTTCAGACCCTTGGCCATCGGGGCGAGGCAGTTGGTGGTGCAGGAAGCAGCAGAGATGATGTTGTCCTCAGCGGTCAGCGTCTCGTGGTTGACGTTGTACACGATGGTGGGCAGATCGCTGCCGGCCGGAGCGGAGATGACGACCTTCTTGGCGCCAGCGTTGATGTGGGCCTGAGCCTTAGCCTTGCTGGTGTAGAAGCCGGTGCACTCGAGAACGACGTCGACGTCGAGGTCGCCCCAAGGCAGGTTGTTGGCGTCGGCCTCCTTGTAGATCTTGATCTCCTTGCCGTCAACGGTGATGGAATCCTCGCCAGCAACGACCTCGTGATCGCGAGCGTAGTTGCCCTGCGTGGAGTCGTACTTCAGCAGGTAAGCGAGCATATCGGGAGAGGTGAGGTCGTTGATAGCGACGATCTCGGAGCCCTCATGACCGAACATCTGACGGAAAGCCAGACGACCGATGCGACCGAAGCCGTTAATAGCAACCTTTACTGCCATTGTGTCTCCTTTCGTAAGGCCCCCGCAAGCTACAGCGCCCGCCGTTGAGGCCCACAAACTAACCACTCGCCTAATATACCTTTTTTTTGACTTGAATTTCACGAGAATAGTCGAAATTGAAAATCAAATTTACGTTAAAACGTTTTAAAGAATAAAATAGCAGCTAAATCCGTATATAAGTCGATACTTTAAACTACCGGTTTGCTTCAATGAGCTTTTCAAGCCTCAAAACTCGATGGTAGAGGGCCGACTTCGACAAGGGAGGGTCAGCCATCTCACCTAAATCACGCAGCGACAGATCGGGATAGCGCTCGCGCAGGTCGCAAAAGACCGCCAAGGCATCCGGAAGCGCATCGCGAAGGCCGCGCTGCTCGAGCTCATCGATAAGCGCAAGCTGATGTTGGGCAGCACCGGCGCTTCTGGTCTGGTTGGCGAGCTCGGCGTTCACGCGACGGTTCACATCGTTCTTAACCAACTTGACCGCGCGCGCCTCCTCAATCTCGGCAACGCTGCGCTTGGCACCAATCAGCTTTAATAGATGCTCGATTTCCTCGGCGCTCTTAATGTACACGGCATATGACCCCCGCCGTGCATTAACACGAGCATGGACCCCAATCTGCCCCAACAGGTCGCAAAGCCCCTTAGCATATTGCTCGCCCTGCACCGCGATCTCCAAATGAAAATCGCCGCGTGGATCGGCCACGAAGCCGCCCGCGATGAGCGCGCCGCGGATGTAGGCAAGCCTGCAGCAGGGACGGGCAACGATGTGTCGGGGAACACCAGCGACGAGCCCTCCCCTGCGGTCTAGAATGCCCAGCAGCACCAGAGCCTTGTCCAGGTCGGGTTGATCGGGCAGGGTAATGAGATAGTTACGGACCTTATGCAAGACCGATTTACGAACGGTGAATTCCGTTTTGAGCTTAAGAATGCGATGCGTCAGCGTGATCATCGTGCGCGCGACGGCTCCCGTCTCGGTCGCGACCGTCAAACGATACCGCCCGGAGCCGGCCAACGAAAGCGTACCGCTCACACGCGTCAGGGCGGCAAGCGTCGACAAATCGCAGTATTCACATTCGGGTTCGCAGCGCGCAAGCTCGTCACGCACCTCGGCGGTAAACGACATGCAGGCCTATGCCTTCGTGTTGGCGCGCGACAGGTCGCGGTGGGAGATGCTCACGTGATACTGGGCGCCTTCCAGGTAACGGGCCGTGGCCTCGGCGATGGCGACGCTACGGTGCTGTCCGCCCGTGCAGCCGATGGCGATAGAAAGCTGCGGCTTACCCTCCGCGATATAGCCCGGCATCACCGTATCGAGCAGCTGCGTCCAGGCCTTCCAGAACTCCTGGGTCTTGGGATGGTCCAGAACAAAGTCGGAGACCTTTTTATCGAGACCGGTCATGGTGCGCATCTCGGGATCGTAGAACGGATTGGGCAGGAAGCGAACGTCGATCATAATGTCCGCCTCGACGGGCATACCGTGCTTAAAGCCAAACGAGAACACGTGAACGTCCATGAGCTGCTGGTCGGACAACTCGGAGAACGCCATGCGCAATTTGTTGCGCAGCGCAGAGGTGCGTAGGCGGCTCGTGTCGATAATCATATCGGCTCGATCGCGCACACCCTGCAGCTGCAGGCGCTCGCGCTGAATCGCATCGGCCGTAGTCTCCCCCGGCTTGGCAATGGGATGACGGCGGCGATTTTCGCTGTAGCGACGAATCAGTACCTCGTCAGAAGCCTCCAGGAACACGATGTCGCAGCTCATCTCGCGCTCTTCGAGCGCGGCGACCGCATCGAGCAGCTCATCGAACAAGCCCTGGCTACGCAAATCGCAGGTGACGGCGAGATGCCTGCCCACGCCCGTATTAATGCCGACGAGCTCGGCAAGCTGGGCGATCAGACGCGGAGGCAGGTTATCGATGCAAAAATAGCCCATGTCCTCGAACACGTGCATGGCCTGCGTGCGGCCCGATCCGGACATTCCGGTGATGATGACGATATCGGGGATGCGCTCCGAGCGCTCCGCCGCATCCATGGCATCTCCCTTTTGCATGTGCTGCCTCCCGAAAACAAGCACGGGACCCAGCAACCCGGATCCCGCGCGGTCAATTGCCTTTATTGAGTATACCGCCCCGAGCGGATACGAGGCCTGTCTTACGCCTCAAGCGCAGCCTTGAACCAACTTGTAATACTCGTGGGGTGCGTGATGGCGGTGCCGACGACAACGGCCCAGGCGCCAGCATCGATCGCGGCGCGAGCCTCCTCGGGCGTATGCACGCGACCCTCGCAAATGATGGGAAGGCCGGGGAATTCCTCGGTCGCCTGACGCAGGAGCGGCAGGTCGGGGCCATCGGCCATGGTGCAGTCGATGGCGGCGACACCGTGAGAGAGCGTGGTAGATACCAGGTCGAAGCCCATATCAACCGCACGGCGAATGTCCTCGATGGTGGCACAATCCGCCATCAGGAGCACACCCTCCTCGTGCAGCGGACGGAAGGTATCCTCGACCGTCTTGCCATCGGGGCGCGGACGATCGGTGGCATCGATCGCCACGATATCGGCACCAGCAGCAACGCAGGCGCGGGCGTGACGCAGCGTCGGCGTGATGTAAACGCCCTCGTGTCCATCCTTCCATAGGCCAATAACAGGAACCTCACAGCGACCCTTAATGGCGGCAATGTCGGCAAGGCCCTGGCAGCGAATGGCGGCGGCGCCGCCGAGTTCGCAAGCGCGAGACATTTGAGCCATGGTCTCGGGCGTACGAAGCGGCTCGCCCATATACGCCTGAACGCTCACGACGAGCTTTCCCTTCAGGGATTGAATCAAAGGATCAACGGTCATGTGCGACTCAACCTTTCTCAAAACAGCCTTCTGAGACACCGCACCTTGACGTTCAAACCGTCGCTCGCGTACCGAAGTACGCTTCGCTCCTCTTTCACGTCAATCTGCGGCACCTCAGAAGGCGCACTTGGTAGTTATGTTTACTTCAACGACGCAAGAAGGTGTTCGGCGGCACCGATAAGCGGCGCGTCGCCCTCCAGAGAACCGATGAGGATCGGCGTGTCCTGAAGCGGGTCGAGCGCCTGGCTGGCATAGCCCTCGTGCACCGAGTCCTTCCACGTCTGCGAACGCCAATCGGGACCCTGATGAATTACGCCGCCCGAAAGCACGATGACCTCTGGATCCAGAATATTGGCAAGCGAGCCCAAGCTGGCGCCCAGCGCAAAGCCGGCGTCATGGATGACCTCGGTCGCCTTTGCGTCGCCAGCACGACACAGGTCGTTCACATCGCGACCGACCGAAGGACGGCTGGGGTCGACGCGGCCAAAACGCTCATCGTACATTCGACCAATGGAAGTGCCCGAAGCAACCGACTCCAGATGGCCGGAACGCCCGCAGGCGCAGGGAATGCCGGCGGCAGCCGAGCACTCGATGTGGCCCATATGGCCGGCAGCACCATGGAAGCCCTGCATCACGCGGCCGTTCTCGACATATGCGCCGCCGATGCCCGTGCCGATGCCAAGACACAAGACGGAGAACTTGCCCTTGCCGACGCCCCAGTGGGCCTCGCCCAGAGCATGAGCCTGCACGTCGCCTACGACGGCAACGGGAAGACCGAGGTCCTCGCGCAGACGCGGCCCCAACTGAACGCCGGACCAGCCGGGCATGATCTCATTGGCATACGCGATGGCGCCCGTCTTGGGATCGACGACGCCGGCGGCACCGATACCGACGCCAAGGACCTCGACATCGGGATTCGACTCGAGAGCAGCCTTGATGGACGCCTCGATACGCTGGAATACGGCCTCGCCGCCCTCCTGGGCCTCGGTAGGAACCTCGGCCTCAAAAACGGGATGGGGCACGCTGCCGTCAGCCGGGTACTCCATGATGGCAGTCGCGATCTTAGTTCCGCCGATATCGACAGAGCAGACGTACTTGTTCTCCATGTCGCTCTCCTTAGGAGATAAAAAACAACTACAGGAAATGCGCCGTCAGGCTAGCCGTCACAGCGCGGTAAAGGTTTTCCAGGTGCCCGAAATCGCCGAGAAACCGTGTGGCCATTGACCTAATGGGTCATGGCCGCACGGTTGAGGCGCGAGGTTGGGCGCCTGGGAAAGCACTACAGCAGACCGTTGTCCTGAAGGACCTTCTTAATCGCCTCGACGTTCTCGCCGGTCATGGCCTTCACCGGGCGCGGCATGGTCGGGCTGTCGAAGATGCCCATGAGGTTCATAGCAGTCTTGAAGGCGCCAACGCCACCGGCATAGCCCTGGACGCCAGAGGTGACATCCCAGATGTGCGAAATCTCATTGAGGCGATCCTGCTCGGCCTTGACGGTAGCCCAGTCACCAGCCTGGGCGGCCTTCCACTGACGCACGTAGCCCTCGGGCTCAACGTTGGCGAGACCCGGGACGGAACCGTCGGCGCCACCGAGGTAGGCGCCGTCGACAACAACCTCATGACCGGTGAGGATGCTCATCGGATGTCCGTTCTTCTCGTTCTCCTGAACGAGGTAGCGGAACGAGATGTCATCACCCGAGGAATCCTTGACGCCGGCCAGAACGCCCTCGGCGCCGAGCTTGGCAAGGAGCTTCCAGGGGAGCTTGGTGTGGACGCACACGGGGATGTCGTAGGCGAAGATGGGCAGGTCGAGTTCCTCATGCAGGATGCGGAAGTGCTCCTCGACCTCGGTCATGCCCTGCAGAGCATAGAACGGGCAGGTGGCGACAAGCGCATCGGCGCCCAGCTCCTGAGCGACCTTGCCGTGCTCGATCATGCGCTCGGTCTCGGTGTCGATGATGCCGACCAGAACGGGAACGCGGTGGTCGACGATACGGACGGCCTCGGCGATGATCTGACGGCGACGCTCGTCGGTGGAGAAGACAACCTCGCCCGAGGAGCCCAGGAAGAACAAGCCATCGACGCCGGCATCGATCATGCGGTTGATGCTGCGCTCAAAGGAGGCAACATCGAGCTGGTGGTCTTCGGTATCGGGAACAACGACGGGAGGGATAACGCCGGTGAATTTCTGAGTTGCCACAAGAATCTCCTTAGCTGTCTGGCGGGCAGCCCTATGCCGCCCACTCTTGTTGGCAGTGTCCAGGCCGTCTAGGCCAAAGAACACGGGTAGAACGTTTGGTTAAAGAAGTCGACGACTTTGTTTTCGAACGCATTGATGCGCTCGTGAGCGTATTTTGCATAGATGATATGCCTCCGGTCACACTCAAGACCGTTGAATACGGCAAACTGATCCTTGGGATCGCTCACGGTATCCATAAGCGATGTGCCCATGAGCACCGATCCGCGCACCCGAGACGACAGCGCCTCGAGGCCGCCAGGAAGCGGATTGGCAACCGCCGTGCAGGCGAGGCCCCGCTCGTCCAGAGCAGAAACCGCCAGCGCGACTCCGCCGCCAAGGCCCTCGCCCCATGCAAAGATGCGGTCGGGGTCCACGCCATCAAGATTGCGCGCCACCTTCGCCATCGCGCAACCCCAACGGACGCGCTTGACAAAAGCAGGAGAGGCAATCCCCTGCTGCAGCTCGCTGGATCCAATCGCCTCATCGTCCAGCGCAAGCACGGCATATCCCATGGCCGCAAACCTCGTCATGTGATGCCATCCCCGCACGGGTCGGTCGATGTCGTGAAACATCAGACATAGCGGCACAAGCTCGGATGCTCGGGCGCGACCGGCAGGCTCAATCAAGCGTGCGTGGACCACATCGCCACCAAGCTCAAAGGAAACCTCGGAGTAGCGGGCATACGGATTGGCGAAATCGATCACCGTAATACTCGGCCCGCAAACCTCAAGGTCCGAAGCGGCTATCTCTAATTCGGAAACATCCGCAGAAGCATCACCGCGCCAATCCCGGAAATCAGCGAGCCTTGACGAGACCGTTCCGGGAATCCCCACAAGGTCGGAGACAATCAGCTCATTGACATTGCTCTCGCACTTAGACATAAGCCTCCCCTCCCTTGCAGAAAAACGGAATGATCAGATCGTCAAAATCCTGAATCTCCTCGTGGCCAAAGCCTTCAAAGAACTCATGACGCTTTTCACAGGTCAGGTTGTTATAGACCGCAAACTGCGTCGCTGGCGGACAGACGGTATCGGCTGTGCCGGTGCCAAACAGCACGGGGCATTTGACCATAGGGGCAAAGTTCTTGGAATCGAAGTACGCCAGCTTGGCATAGGCTACGTCGATACGAGTCGAGTCCTCGTCAAACCAGCGAGACCAATAGCGCAGGCCCTCGTAGGCAATGTCGTCGGCATCCAAATCCCAGACCAGGCGGAAATCCGACAGGAAGGGATAGAGGATGGCGGCGCGATTGATAAGCTCGCTGTTAAGTGCACAGGTCGCAATGCCCAAACCGCCGCCCTGCGACGCGCCGTTCACAAACACACGGGCAAGATCGATGCCCTCGAGCTCGCGAACGATGCGGCACAGGATGCGAATATCTTGGTGCAAGCGGACATAGTAGAGGTTGGCCGGGTCGCCGTCGATACCGGCGACGATATGGCCCGCGACCGTTGTGCCCTCAAATCCACCAATGTCCTCGGAGGGACCTCCTTGGCCGGGGCAGTCGAGGGCGATGAGTGCCATGCCCATGCCCGCAAACGACGCCTGCTCAAACCAGCTGCGGCTTGCACCCGGATACCCATGGAACTGAAGTACCAATGGCACGGGCTCGTCCGAGACGGGTTTAAGGTACTTGGCATGCAGGCGAGCGCCACACATGCCGGTATACCAGAGGTCGAAAAGCTGGCAGGTCACGGCATCGGTGACCGATGCCGTCTCGATCGCATAGTCAAGCCCGACGGCGTCGGCCTCGGCCATGCGATCCTTCCAAAAGAGATCGAAATCTGATGGACGGGGCATGGCGCCTCGATATTCACCAAATTGCTGTTGCAGCTCCTGAGCACTTGGCATGGCTCGTGAACCCAACCTTTCGAAATCGCAACGGAGGTGCGCCCGGCAAGGGAACCGGGCGCACGGGAGGGAAAGCGAGACTACTCGCCGAGCTTGGGATGCAGCAGCGACGGCGCAGCGCCGAGCAGCATCTTGGTGTAGGGGTCCTGGGGGTGCTGGAAGACCTGCTTGGCCTCGCCCTGCTCGACGATCTTGCCGCCATTCATAACGATGATGTCGTCAGAGATATAGCGGACCGTCTGGATGTCATGGCTGATGAACACCATGGCCAGGCCGAGCTCCTTCTTAAGGTCGGTCAGCAGGTTCAGAATCTGCGCGCGGACCGAAACGTCCAGAGCCGAGGTGGGCTCGTCGGCGATGATGGCATCGGGGTTCAGCGACAGGGCACGGGCAATTGCGACGCGCTGGCGCTGGCCGCCCGAAAGCTGACCGGGAAGAACCTCGGCGGCGGAGCTGGGCAGACCGGTGAGCTCCAGGAGTTCCTTGACGCGCTTCTCCTGTTCGGCCTCGGTGCCCAGATTGTGGACGCGCATGGGATCGAGCAGCTGCTCGCGAACGACCATGCGGGGGTTGAGCGCCGTGGCCGGGTTCTGGAACACGACCGAGATGACGCGACCCATGTGGCGACGGTCCTCGGCGGTACGCTTGGTTACGTCCTTGCCCTTAAAGTAGACCTTGCCGCTCGTGGGGGCCTGCAGGCCGCACATGACGTTGGCGGTGGTGGACTTACCGCAACCGGACTCGCCGACGATGCCGATCGTCTGACCGGGCATGAGCCTAATCGTTACACCCTGGACGGCGTGAACCAGGTTGGGGTGCAGAATCGAGCCGGTACGGGTCCTAAAGGTGACGTGGACGTCATCAAGGAAGATGATCGGCTCGACGCCGTTGACTGCGGTCTCGCTCATCTACATCACCTCCGCGTGAGGGGTCAAACCATTTGCCTTGAGCACCTCGTCGGGGAGCTCGGAATAGAAGTGCTCGGTGCCGGGCACGCGCTTGAAGACCGGACGGGTGTCCAGGCCAATGCGCGGATGGCTCGAGCGGGGCGCGAAGCGATCGCCCTTGGGGAAATCGCGCGGGCTCGGAACGGCGCCGGGCACCTGGTGCAGACGGCCCGAACCGCTCTCGATGGACAGAACGGAGCCCAGAAGACCGCGGGTATACTCGTGGATCGGGTTAGTGAGCAGCTCCTTGGTGGGCGCCTGCTCGATAACCTGACCGGCGTACATAACCGTGATGTTATGGGCGACCTCGGCGACCAGCGCCAGGTCATGCGAGACGAAGATCATGGCAAAGCCGAGCTTGGCCTGAAGGTCGTTGAGCAGCTTGATGACCTGCTTCTGGACGGTAACGTCCAGAGCGGTCGTGGGCTCGTCGCAGATGACCAGCTTGGGGTCGCGGGTAAGGGCCATAGCGATCAGGACACGCTGACGCTGGCCACCGGAAAGCTCATGCGGGTAGCTCTCGAGCGTACGCTTGGGGTCGAGGCCCACGAGCTCCAGGAGTTCCTCGGCGCTGCGGGTGCCGCCGCGCTTGGTGAGCTGCTTCATCTGGGCAGAGATGAGCATGGAGGGGTTGAGCGAGGACAGGGCGTCCTGATAGACCATAGCGATATCGGTACCGCGCAGGCCGAACCACTCCTTCTTGCTCATCTTGAGCAGGTCGCGGCCCTCCCAGAGGACCTCGCCGGAAAGGTGCTCGTCATCGTCGGTCAGGCCCATGATGGCCAGCGTGGTGATGGACTTACCGCAACCGGACTCGCCCACCAGGCCCATGGTCTGACCAGGACGGACGTCAAAGTTGACATGGTCGACGACGTTGATATCGCCGTGATGCTCAAACTGGATGCAGAAATCGCGGACCGAAAGGATCGGTTCGACAGACTCGTCGGGCACATGGCGATCGTCACGCTTGAGCTCGACATCGCGCAGGGCGCCAAGGCGAGCGGAGAGGGACTGGGCCTGCTCCTTGTAGGCGCGAACGGGGTCAGAGACCAGCAGGTCGGCCTCGCGACGCTTGGAGGAATCGGTCGGATCCAGGGCGGCGGAGGGAGCAGCGGCCATGGCGTCGGTAATGCCCTCGGAGAGGATGTTGAGTGCCAGGCAGGTGATCATGATGGCCAGGCCCGGGAACAGCGCCTGCCACCAACGGCCGGCGAGCACGCCGCCGCGGGCGTCGGCGAGGATGTTGCCCCAGGTAGCGGTGGGCTCCTGAATACCAGCGCCGATGAAGGTCAGCGAGGCCTCGAAGATGATGGCGTCGGCGACCAGGGTAACGGTGAAGACCATGATCGGGGCGATGCAGTTACGCAGAACATGCTTGATCAAAATCCACGGAGCCTTGGCGCCGGAAACGATGACCGCGCGGACATAGTCCTCGCCGTACTCGGACACGATGTTGGCGCGCACGATACGGGCAATCTGCGGAGTGTACATAAAGCCGATGGCGAAGATGATCGACGGCACGGAGTTGCCCAGGATGGAGACGAAGACGGCCGCGAGGGCGATGCCCGGGATGGACATGATGATGTCCAAGATACGCATGATCGTCTCGGAGACGGCCTTGCGCGAAACCGCTGCAAGGGCGCCCACGACCGAGCCGCAGACCAGAGCCATAGCAGTGGCGCCAAAGCCGATAATCAGCGAGTAACGACCACCGTAGAGCATACGCGACAGAATGTCGCGACCCTTATCGTCGGTACCGAAGATAAATCCGTTGCCGGGAGCCTGGCGAGCCGTAAAGATCTCGACCGGGCTATAGGGGGCAAGAAGGGGCGCCAGAATCGCAGTCAGGGCGACCAGCACCAGCACGACGGCGGCAATCTTAGAAGACAGCGTCATCTTCTTCCAGCCACCGAGCTTGAGCCCCTTGGAGGCAGCCTTCTCGAGCTGCTCGGTTTGCTTCTCTCGAATCTTTACCATAATCTACACCGTCCTGATGCGCGGGTTGATGAGCAGGTAGAGCATGTCAACCACGATGTTGATGATGATGAAGGCAAGAGCAACGACGATAACGACGCCCTGAACCAGGTTCGCCTCGTTGCCCTGAACGCCCTGCAGAATCGCGGTGCCCATGCCGGGGAGGTTGAAGATAACCTCGATGACGACGGCGCCGCCCATGAGATAACCGATCTTAAGACCGAGGGTGGTGACCGGGGTGATCAGCGCATTGCGAAGAACGTTGATGCCGACGACGACCTTCTCGGGAACGCCGGCACCGCGAGCCATACGGACATAGTCCTTGTCGAGTTCCTCGACCATGGCGGTGCGCACGATACGAGTCATCTGGCCCGTCAGCGGAAATGCCAAGGCGATGGCGGGCATAATCATGCGGCCCAGATAACCAGCCGGATTCGTGGTGAAGTGAGGCAGGGCACCCGATGCCGGGAGGACCTTGAGATAAGAAGAGAACAGCAGGATCAACAGAACGGCAAGCCAGAACGACGGGGTTGCCAGGCCGGCGATGGAAAAGACGCGGATCACTTGGTCCGGCCATTTGTCGCGATACAGTGCCGCGATGACGCCGAGCAAAAACGAAACGACCGCACCGATGGCAAGGCCGATGAAGGTCAGCTGCATCGTGACGGGCAGGGCCGTGGAGATGCGCTTGGCAACGGAGTTGCGAGCAGCACCATAGGTGCCCATGTCGCCATGGATCAAATCGCCCATATAGCGCACGTAGCGCACGGGCCAGGGGTCGTCCAGACCATACTTCTCATGGTACTCGGCAACCGCCTCGGGCGAGGCACCGTCACCCAACGCCGTGTAGGCGGGGTCGGTCTTGGAGAACGACATAAGGAAGAACACCAGGACGGTGACGCCCAATGCCATGATCGGCAGCGCCACAAGACGCCTTCCAATCAAACGTAGCAAGTTGTTCACGTTCTCTCCCCTTTCTTTTGTCGGTAGGACCAACTGGTATATGAGTACGGATACTCATTACAAGACCCGAGCGACATCGAGGTCGCCCGGGTCTTTGTTTCAACTATGAGGACGTTGCCTTACGACCGACGCCCTACATATGACTCAAGCGAGTCTTAGGCCTTGACGGTCGCGACGCCCCTGAAGGACATGCTCGTCGTGCCGATGCCCTTGAAGCCATCGAGGGCCTCGCCGTTGGGCGCGGTGGACGGATCGTCCCAGGAAGCGGAGACGGTCTTAACGTGGACAACGGGGTACAGAACGGCGTTGTCGGCGATGATGTCGAAGCACTCGTTCCACTTCTTCTGCTGCTCGTCGCCCTCGGCGGCAAGAGCCTCGTCCATGAGACCGTGGAGCTTCTCCCACTCAGCGGACTCCTTCCACGGGCAACGGGTCTGCATCCAGACGTTGTCACCGTACCACCAGTTAAGCAGCAGGTCGGGATCAGCGCCGAAGCAGGACGGATCGCCAGGGGCAAGGAGGATATCGTAGGCCTCGCCGCCGTCGATGGCAGCGTAGGTGGCCGGCGAGGTATCGGTCTGGATGGTCACGTCGAAGCCGAGAGCGTCGAGGTCGTTCTTGACCTGGGCGGCCATGCCCTTAATCTGCTCGTTGTCGGTGGTGCGCAGGGTGATGGCACCCGGGGTGATGCCGGACTCCTCAATGAGCTTCTTGGCCTTCTTGGCGTCGGTCTTGTAGACCGTGGAAGCCTCATGATAGTTGGTGAAGCTCTTGGGCAGGTAGCAGCTGGCAGCGGTGGCAAGGCCGGCGAAGGTGTTGCTGACCATCTTCTCGGTGTCGAGCGCGTACATGACGGCCTGACGGACCTTGACGTTGTTCCAAGGCTCCTTGGCAACGTTGAACATAATGAAGCGGGTACCGAAGCCCTGGACGTTGTCGATCTTGCAGCCGGCGCTCTCGAGCTGGTCGACGGCGTCAGCGGTGACGAGCTCCATAACGAGCGTGGAGCCCTCCTGCTGAGCGGTAACGCGAGCGGTGGGGTCGGTCAGGATGCTGTACTGGATCTTCTTATCCTCGGCAGCATACTCACCGTTGTACTCGGGGTTGGGAACCAGGGTGATCTCGGTATCGGAGATAGAGTCGTACATCCAGGGGCCGGAGCCGATCGGCTGCTTGGCGCGATCCTCCTCGGTCTGGGTGGCCGGGGTAACGCGGACGATGGCCAGACGATCCTTGAGCAGGGAGAAGTTGGGGACCTTGGTCTTGACCGTCACGGTGCTGGCGTCCTTGGCCTCGATGGACTCGAAGGGCTGGAAGAACGGAGCATAGGTAGCGGAAGCGGCGCAAGCGGTGTAGGAGGCGACGACATCGTCAGCGGTGACCTCGGTGCCATCGGAGAACTTGGCGCCCTTGCGGATGGTGACCTCGAAGGTGGTGTCGTCCACAGACTTGGGATCGTCGGTGGCGAGCTCGTTGAAGGTGCTGTAGTCGTGGTAATCGATGCCGTAGAGGCCCTCGACGACGTGCCAGTTAGCACCCAGGCCCACAGCGGAGCCGGTGCTGGCGGGATCGAAGCTGGACGGAGCGTAAGCGGAACCAGCGGTGATCACGCCGCCGCCACGGTTGGCAGAATCGGTGGAACCGGAAGCGGAACCCTCGTCGCTAGAGCTGCCACCGCAGCCGGTGAGACCAAGCCCTGCGACAGCAGCGACGCTGCCGGTGAGGCCGAGGAACGAACGCCTGGACATACCCTTGTTGATGATGGCCATGTCTTCTCCTATCAATAGAGAATCTTACCCGGGAGCACCTAGACGTGCCCCCGCGCAACTTGCGGACGATATATACCTTACCTACCGACGAACCCAACTTGGGTGCCGCGCTCGGCGACCGATACATACATCCGCTTGAACGGTATTTACTACCGTTCACCGAATTCGTTGACAAACGATACTGTAGACAGTATGTATCGATGAGGTGAGATATCAGTCTTCGTCAAACCGCAGGATAGCAGGGCTGTTCCTTGGGTTAGTCAAACGTTTTAGCGTTAATAAAACCCGAAACCAGCAGGTAATCATGGCGAAATAAATGCTTGAAAATCGCGCAAGCATGTATACCAGTTGTTTAGGCTCGTGTTGAGCTATCGGAATGGCTAGCCGATGCCTCGGCGCGCTCGGCATTCCATGCGACGAGCGTCTCGTGGACCGCCTTGGCGACATCGGCAGGTATGCCGCGAACTTCCGCGATCTCTCGCTCGCTCGCCGCGCGCAAACGCTTCATCGAGCCAAAATGGCGCAATATGGCACGTTTTCTAGTGGGTCCCACGCCTGGAACGTCATCGAGTACCGAAACCGTCATGGCTTTATCGCGCAACTCACGATGAAATGTAATTGCAAAACGGTGCGACTCATCGCGCACCTGCTTGATGAGATAGAGCGACGCGGACCCGGTCGGTAGCACGACGGGAGTCTCGTCCCAAGGCACGAAAACCTCCTCATCGGCCTTTGCCAAGCCACAAACTGGTATATCGAGCCCAAGGGCCTCAAGTTGTTTAATTGCAGCCGTCAATTGCGGCTTGCCGCCGTCGACAACGAGCAGATCGGGGCGCGAGCCAAAACGTTCGTCGGCCATCCGCTCGGGAGCATAGCGACGCCCCAAAACCTCGGACATCGAAACGAAGTCATTCGCCTCGTCCAATTCGGCCTGGATTTTAAAGCGGCGGTACTGGCTCTTGTCGGCGCGGCCGTTGGTAAACACCACCATCGAGGCGACCGTAAAGGTGCCATGCAGCGTAGAGATATCGAAGCACTCGATACGCAACGGCGGCGATGGCAGCGCCAACGCGCTTTCGAGCTCCAAGAGCGCCCGATTGGTGCGGTCGTCGGCATACCCCGTACGCATCATGTAGCGCATGAGTGCATGGCGCGCATTTTTGGATGCCATATCGAGCAAACGGTGCTTTTCGCCACGCTGCGGCCTATGGAGATGACAGGGGCGCTCGCGCTTGCCTGCAAGCCACTCCCCCAGCGCCTCCGCATCCTCAAGCTCGACAGAGAGGTTGATCTCAGCTGGAATATCAGCCGTCTCGTCGTAATAGCGCTTAAGAAAGCCCGATTGAAGCTCCTCTTCATCGACATCCAAACCCTTATCGAGAATGAACTCGCAGGTTCGAACCGTTCGACCCTCACGCACGACAAAAACGCAAGCGGCGGAAATGGTCTCTTCGCGATAGAAGCCGATAACATCGATATCGACGCTCGATGGAAAGACAACCTGTTGGCGATCGTCCAGGCCCCGAATGACGTCCAGGCGGCGCTTGACGCGGGCGGCGCGCTCAAAATCGAGCGCCTCGGCGGCCTCCGTCATCTCGGATGTCAGCTCATCGACGACATCCTTGCGATGACCCGACAAAAAGCGCTCGACACGCTTGACGTTCTTGGCATAGTCTGCCGGGGAAATCGCGCCGACACACGCACCCGGGCCGCGCCCGACATGGTAGTCAAAGCAGGGGCGCCCGTTTTGCGCGCAAATCATATTGACGATGTCTTCCTCGCCCTTGTGGGACTCGACGATGCGGCGGCAGCGACGCCACTCCGCACAGGATGCTGAGCAAATGGGAATAACCTTGCGCAGCGTATCGATGGTTTCACGCGCCGCGCGGCTATCGGTATAGGGGCCAAAATAGCGCGTCCCTGGCTTATGGCGCTCACGCGTGTATTTAATAGCGGGAAATAGATCGCTCTTGGTGATAGCGATAAAGGGATAGCTCTTATCGTCCTTAAGATCGACGTTAAAGTACGGATGGTACTGACCGATTAGATTGCGCTCGAGTACCAATGCCTCGTGCTCGGACTCCACAACGATATAGTCGAAGCTCGCCACCAGCTGCATCATAAGCGGGATCTTCTGGCGCTCGTCCTGCAGCGTCACGTACTGACGCATGCGAGCACGCAGGTTTTTCGCCTTGCCAACGTAGATGACATCGCCCTTGGCGTCTTTCCAAAGGTAGCAGCCGGGCTGCGTGGGAACGCGCGAGACCTGTTCGGCAAGGGTTGGAATGTTATCGTGACCCGTCACGTTTACCTACTTGCGGCGAAGTAACGCAGAAACCTCGGGCATCTTAAAGGCGACGGCCAGACCAAAGGTGACGGCGAGTGAGACGATGCCCGCAACGCAAACATAGCACAAGGTAACCAGAATCGAGCCGCCGAGCGCTCCGACAAAGTGCTCGAGCGCCCACATAACGACGGCGCCAGTCGCCGCACCCAGCCCTCCAAGCAAAAGGCCAAAGAAGCCTCCGTGCAGTATGGACGTAACCTGAAGGCCATGCAGACGACGGCGCAGCCACCACAGTGAACAACCGACCAAGATAACGTAGTCGACGACATACGAAAGCGCGATGGCCGGCATGCCGTAGCCGAGGGCTACCCCAAACAGCAGCACCGAACCGGCCTGCCCAATGGCGGAGTAGAGACAATAGCGGCCATAGGGCTTCATATCGAGCAGAGCAGAGAAGCTCTTCTGCATCAGCACGACCACGCCGTAGAGTGGCAGCGAGAGCGCCAGATAGACAAGGAACTCGGATACCAGCGCCACGCCGGACTCATCAAACTTGCCGGCACAGTAAATCATGTTGAGCGGACGGGCGAAAACAATCAGGTACAACGCAAACGGGATCAGGAAGAACAGCATCTGGGCGACACCGTGCGAGATGCCAGTACGAACACTGTCGTAATCTTTCTCCTGCGCATCGTGAGAGAGCTCGGTGTACAGCGCCGTCGAAAGCGAAGCGGCAATCAGCGCGTAGGGCAGCGTGTACCACAGGCGCGCATACGCGATGACAGAAGGACCGGTCTCGGGCTGTACCACCAGCGCGGCGGCATTGGTGATGGAGGTCGAAACAAACATGCACACCGTTGCAAGCAGCGTCGGAATACCGAGCGTAATCGTCTGGCGCAGCGCGGGATCCTTAAAGTCGATATGGATATGAGGATGCACGCCGTGCTTGCCGAGCGCGGGGATCTGACATGCCATCTGGACAAAGACGCCAAAGGTCGTTCCGGCTGCAATAAGAATGATGCCGGCACGCTCACCGAATTGTGCGGACACAGGAGCAAAGCCCATAAAGCTCGCGATGACAATCGCATTGTTGAGGACCGGGGCAAACGTCGACCAGAAGTAATCACGGTGTGCGTTGAGAACGCCCGAGAACACCGAGCCCAGCCCGTAGAACAGAATCTGGATGGCAAAGAAACGAAACATGAACGCGGCTGTATTTATGCTGCCGCCGTCACCCGAAAGGAACGACTGCGTCCAGATAAAGCCCGGAGCGAACACGGTGCCCAGCACCGAAATGCCGCCCAGCAGCAAAAGCAGGATGCCGAGCAGATTGCCTACGTATTCGTTTGAGGCGTCGCGACCCTGTTCACGACGCACGCCCATGTACACCGGCAAAAAGGCGGTAACCAACATACCGCCCATCACGAGCTCGTAGAGCATATTGGGCAGGTTGTTGGCGACCTGATAGGAAGATGAGAGCAGCGACATGCCGATGGCGGCAGCCATAGCCCACGTGCGGATGAACCCTGTGACGCGCGACACGATGGTCAGCGCAGTCATAAGGCCGGCAGAACGGCCAACCGTAGAGTAATCCGACGAGCCCATATCATCTACGTCGTCCTGCGATTGGGGGCTAACTTCAGTGTGTTGTCGAGAATCAACCTCGATATCGGGCTCATCGATTATCGCGAAGGGGTCGTCGACCAAAACGGCATCATCGGCAGAAAAAGCGCCGCCAGCAGGCGTGACATCGTTGTCAAACGAAGCGCCATCGTTAGCTACGGCATCATCACCAAACACCGTGTCAACTTCCCTGGCGGCAGCGGTTCGATCAGAAAACGACAAAAGGCCCCAATCATCGTCGTCGACAGCAACGCCCTCGACCGGATCGGTCGAGCCGAGCGGTGACCACTCGTCATCCATAAGCAGCTGCTCGTCATCCCCGTCGGTTGCATGCCTTGCGGAACGATCGGCTGGAGCGCCCTTCAACGTGCCCTTTCCCTGAGCCGCCATCAAGAACACTGCTGTCTCATCGGGACGCGGCGCACGAGACGCCCCAGCGGCAGCAGGCATCCGTCCGGCACGGGATTGAGCCGCGGCCAAAAACACCGCCGTCTCATCGGGGCGACCCGAAGAGAGAATCGTACGAGGAAGCGCCGCACCAGCACCGGCAGCACGCAAATACACGGCCGTCTCCCCTGGATCTGCAGCAGCGGACCAGGCGTTTCGAATCTGGTCGTCGACCGAAGAAGCCTCAGACGCGGACGCCTGAGAAGCCGAACGCTTTGCAAAGTGAGCCCCGCGCTTCGATTCTTCCTGCGGCATCGCTCAGTCCTCTCTCGTGATCGGGGCAACCGTCGCCCCGCAAAATGCAACTAAGTCGTCGGGGGCAAGCTCAAGCTGATAGCCACGCTTACCGCCTGAGATAAAAATGGTATCCCAAAGGACGCATGTCTCATCGATCAGCGTCCGAAAGCGTTTTTTCATGCCGACTGGACTGCAGCCGCCCCGGACATACCCCGTCGCGGCAAGCAAGTCCTTGACATGCATCATGGTCAGCGACTTTTCACCAGCGGCGCGCGCGGCGGCCTTTAGGTCAAGCTCGTCGGCAACGGGAATACAGCACACAACGTGTTCGTTGGACGGCGTCACGCAAACCAAGGTCTTAAAACCCTGGCCAGGCTCCTCGCCAAGTTGTTCCGAAATCGCAACGCCTAAACCCGCCGACTCATCGCCATAGTCTTCATACGTATGGAGAATATAGGAGATGCCGGCGTTTTCCAGCTCGCGCATCGCATTGGTTTTCGGCGTCTTTGCAGCCTTTGCCATGGCATGCCCCTTCCCTCGCGTTCGAACGTAACGCCTAAGTATATGTCCAATGTAGCAGCATGCGCCATCTCGACACACAGAAGCGCCACCGAATCGAAAGGAATCGGTGGCGCTTCTCGCATGACGGCGTCTCTTTACTGGGCGTCGAGTTGTGCCTGACGCTCACGGTCGCGCTCGAGCAGCGGAGCCAAGAACTTGCCCGTGTAGCTCTGCGAACATGCCGCGACCTGCTCCGGCGGACCCGAGACCACGACGGTTCCGCCGCCATTGCCGCCCTCGGGACCCATATCGATCAGACGGTCGGCGACCTTGATGACATCGAGATTATGCTCGATTACCAGAACCGTGTTGCCCGCATCGACCAGGCGCTGCAGCACGTCGAGCAACTGGCGGACATCCTCAAAATGGAGACCGGTCGTCGGCTCATCCAGAATGTAGAACGTCTTACCCGTCTGACGGCGGTGAAGTTCCTTGGCGAGCTTTACGCGCTGTGCCTCGCCACCCGAAAGCGTCGTTGCCGGCTGGCCCAAGCTCACATAGCCCAGGCCCACATCGTACAGAGTCTGGAGCTTACGCTTAATTTGAGGAATATTGCCAAAGAAAGCCAGCGCCTCGGTGACGCTCATGTCGAGCACGTCAGAGATGGTCTTACCACGGTAGGTGACCTCAAGCGTCTCGCGATTATAGCGCTTGCCGCCGCAGACCTCGCAGGGAACATAGATATCGGGAAGGAAGTGCATCTCGATCTTAATTTGTCCGTCGCCCTTGCATGCTTCGCAGCGGCCGCCGCTCACGTTAAAGGAGAAACGTCCCGGCGAGTAGCCGCGTGCCTTCGACTCCGGTGTGCTCGCAAACAGCGCGCGCAGATCATCCCACAGGCCAATGTACGTAGCGGGATTGGAACGCGGTGTACGGCCGATCGGCGACTGGTCAATGTCGATCACCTTATCGATGCACTCGATACCCTCGAGCTTTTTGTACGGGCCCACAGGACGCGTCGAGCGATGAATGGCATTCGTAAGAGCAGGCGCGATGGTGTCGGTAACCAGGGAGCTCTTGCCCGATCCCGACACGCCGGTAACGACCGTAAGCGTACCGAACTCAATCTTGGCGGTAACGTTTTTAAGGTTGTTGGCACGGGCGCCCGTGATCTTAAGGCAGCCGCGACCGGGCTTGCGGCGCTTATCGGGAACCCGAATCATTCGCTTGCCAGTCAGGTAGGCACCCGTCATCGAATCGGGGCACGCCATGATATCGGCAGGCGTTCCCGCGGCGACCACGTGTCCGCCGTTCACGCCCGCGCCAGGGCCCATGTCGATCACATAGTCGGCAGCACGAATCGTATCCTCATCATGCTCAACGACGATGACGGTATTGCCGATATCGCGCAGGCGCTCAAGCGTCTTGATCAGGCGCTCGTTATCGCGCTGATGGAGGCCGATCGATGGCTCGTCCAAAATGTACAGGACACCCATGAGGCCGGCGCCGATCTGCGTTGCCAGGCGAATGCGCTGGGCCTCGCCTCCGGAAAGCGTCGCCGAGGCACGGTCGAGGGTCAGATAGTCGAGTCCGACATCGACCAGAAAGCGCAGGCGCTCCAGGATTTCCTTAACGATGCGCCCGCCGATAAATTGTTGGCGCTCGGTAAGCTCCAGGCCCTCAAAAAACTCGAGCGACTCGCGGCACGACAGGCAGCAGACCTCGTAAATGGACTTACCGCCTACGGTAACGGCGAGCATCTCGGGGCGCAGACGAGCACCATGGCAACTCGAGCACGGCTCCTCGCGAATGTACTTCTCCAAGCGCGCCCTGGTGTTCTCATTCGTCGTCTCGTTATAGCGCTCGTACAGGATATTGCGCACGCCCGAGAACTTGGTGTCCCACTGGCTGCGACGCCCATCGAGCTTTTGATAGTCGACCGAAATCTTCTGGTCGCCCATGCCGTCTAAAAACGCGCGACGCACCCGCGGAGGCAGATCCTCCCACGGCGTATCGACGCTCACCTTAAAGTGTTTGCAGACCGCAGCGAAAATCTGCGGATAGTAGTTAGAGTTGCCAAACAGGCTGCCAAAGACCCCGTCGGCGATCGACTTCGAGGGGTCTTCGATTAGCGCTTCGGCATCGACCGTCTTCTTAAAGCCCAGGCCATCGCACTCGGGGCACGCGCCATAGGGCGCGTTGAACGAGAAATCGCGCGGCTGCAGGTCATCGATGGAGTGCCCATGCTCCGGGCACGCCAGCGCCAGCGAATACTCCAGCAACTCGCCTTCGGTCCCCTCGGGAGCGTCGCGGTCGGGCAGCAAGTATACGTTCACATTGCCGTGCGCCAGCGCAGTCGCCTGTTCAACGGACTCGGCAATACGGCCCAGGGAGTTCTCGCGAATCACGATACGGTCGACCACGACCTCGATATCGTGCTTGAATTTCTTATCCAAATCGATAGGGTCATCAAGCGAGCGAACCTCGCCGTCGACGCGCACGCGGCTAAAGCCCTCGGCGCGAAGATCCTCGAACAGCTTGGCATACTCGCCCTTACGACCGCGAACCACCGGTGCCAGCACGAACGCGCGGCGGCCCTCCCCCGCAGCCAGGACTTTATCGGCAACCTGGTCGGTCGTCTGGCGCTCGATTATGCGACCGCACTCGGGGCAGTGCGGCGTACCGACGCGAGCAAACAGCAGTCGCAGGTAGTCATAAATCTCGGTTACGGTGCCCACCGTCGATCGAGGATTCTTGGATGTCGTCTTTTGATCGATCGAAACAGCCGGCGAAAGGCCGTCGATCGAGTCCAGATCGGGTTTGTCCATCTGGCCCAAAAACTGACGCGCATAGCTCGACAGGCTCTCGACGTAGCGGCGCTGGCCCTCGGCATAGATCGTGTCGAACGCCAGCGAGCTCTTGCCCGAGCCGGAAAGGCCGGTAATGACCACGAGCTGGTCGCGTGGAATGGATACATCAATATCGCGCAAGTTGTGCTCGCGCGCACCGCGAATAACGATAGAGGAATCAGACATGGAAGCTCCTTGCCTCCTATAACTTCAAATCACACCGTCGATGAGTTTAGCGCACTCAACGCGCACAGATGTTCGTGATACAAGATTCGCAGACCTTTTGATTTATCCGACGCGCGCACGTCGCCTGCCCGACCCATGCTTTCGAATGCCATCGATCGCCAGCCGCGCATCACAAATGGCTCACGTTCGCAAACGAGGGTACAATGACGCTCGTGTCACATCGTGGGGCCTTGCCCCAACGCATACAAAGGAGTCAGATATGGGTTGCGAGCACGCACAGGCGGCCGGCGGACAAACCGCACCGCAGGAATTTGAAGAGAACACGCTATCCGAAGTCAAGCGCGTTATCGCCGTGTTATCCGGCAAGGGCGGCGTCGGCAAGTCGTTCGTCACCGGTGCCATCGCCACCGAGCTTGCCCGCCGCGGCAACAAAGTCGGCATCCTCGATGCCGACATCACCGGCCCCTCCATCCCCAAGATGTTCGGTATGAGCGGACGTCATGTCCATGCTCTCGGCAATCTTATGCTGCCCGAGATCTCCGAGCACGGGGTCAAGGTCATGAGCTCCAACCTGCTGCTCCAAAACGAAACCGATCCCGTCCTTTGGCGTGGCCCGGTTATAGCGGGCGCCATCAGGCAATTCTGGAGCGAGACCTCGTGGGGCCCCATCGACTACCTGCTGGTCGATATGCCTCCGGGAACGGGCGACGTCGCGCTCACCGTTTTCCAATCGCTGCCCGTCGATGGCATCGTCATCGTCACGAGCCCGCAAGACTTGGTCTCGATGATCGTCGCCAAGGCAGTCAACATGGCCGAGAAGATGAACGTCCCCATTCTGGGCG
The DNA here is from genome assembly GCF_003467925.1 of Collinsella sp. AM43-1. Lineage (NCBI taxonomy): Bacteria > Bacillati > Actinomycetota > Coriobacteriia > Coriobacteriales > Coriobacteriaceae > Collinsella > Collinsella sp. AM43-1. The sequence continues at coordinate 37,600 of NZ_QSFR01000019.1, forward strand.
TTGTCGAGAACATGAGCTATATCGAGTGCCCCGACTGCGGCAAGAAGATCGAGGTCTTTGGTAAGAGCAACCTCCCCGAAGTCGCCGAGCGCTACAACCTCGACATCTTGGGTCAACTTCCCATCAATCCGTCACTCGCCGAGGCCTGCGATAAGGGCGAGGTCGAGACCGCGCTGCCCGATGGCATGCTGCCCAAGGCCGTCTCTGCCGTCGAGGCCATCGCCCCGCACGAGACCGACGAGGCCTAAGTGAACACGAGCGCCTTCTATGACGTCCTGGTAATCGGCGGCGGGGCCTCGGGTCTCGCCGCCGCCATCACGGCCGCACGCGCTGGCAAAAGCGCCTGCATCGTTGAGCGCGATGTCGCCTGCGGCCTTAAACTCCTTGCGACCGGCAACGGCCGCTGCAATCTCTCAAACGAATCGATTGATCCTCGGCGGTACAACCATCCCGCTTTCGTCGAATCCGTCATGGGCCCCCGGCCCGAACAAGAGCTTATGGGCTTCTTCTCCTCGCTGGGCATCATGACGACCTCCGAGGAAGGTCGACTGTACCCACGCTCCCTCCGCGCCGAATCGGTGCACGACGCGCTTCTCAACGTTTGTGATCGTCTGGGCGTCACCTTAATCTGCGGAGCCAACGTTGCCATGGCGCACAAAGCTCCCGAGGGCTGGACACTCCAAATAGACCGTCCCGCACGGGCGCTTAAGGCAAAAAAGCACGGCGATCGAAAATCGGAGCTCCGCTCGCTTCGGAGGGCGCTCGCCGATACCCCGCGCAAAAACATGACCTTGCAGGCAAAGGCCGTGATTATCGCTACGGGCGGCAGCCCTGCCGACATCGCGAAGACGTTCAGCCTTCCCCTCACACCGCAGCGCCCCGTCCTCTGCCCCGTGTCGGCATCGGTCTTCGGCGACCAGACTGCGCTCAAGACACTGGATGGCCTGCGCGTCCGCGCCCGTTTGACGCTCACCCGCAATCACGAGGAGCTCTGGCACGAAGACGGCGAAGTGCTCTTCCGAACCTTTGGCATCTCGGGCGTTGCCGCCTTTAACCTCTCCCGTCGCGTCCAGCGCGGCGACACGATTCTGCTCGACGTTTTCCCCGACCTCTCCAAAGACGAGTTGCTCGATATGCTTAACCAGCGAGTTGCGTTGCTCGGCGGTTTTTCGTCCCGCGACCCCCGCTGGCTCGACGGCATGCTCGCCCCGCAGTTCTCTCGCGTTGTCTGCGCCGCATTCGAACAGCGCCACCCCGGGTCGCACGACGTCATCCATCTGGTCTCCATCCTCAAGCACTTTAAACTGCTTGTCGAGGGAACGGCCGAGGAGCGCTCGGCACAGGTCATACGTGGCGGCATACCCATCGAGACCGTCTCGATACCCGGCCTTCGCGCGAACGGCGCAGCCTATGCCCCGCTTTGCGTCTGCGGCGAAGCGCTCGATATCGACGCCGACTGCGGTGGCTTCAACCTTGCATGGGCGTGGCTTTCGGGCATTCGCGCTGCCAGTAACCTATAGCTGCGCAGTCTATAATCAAAACGCATTCGGGCCGTCTGGGACACCGGGCGGCCTCTTTCTTGCATCTAAGGAGACCTCGATGATCGAAATCACCCAAGTCAATGCGTCGCTCGATGAAGCCGGCGATGAAAAAGCTTGCCTTATCGTTGGCAAGCGAGTCGTCAAACGCGTCCTGCGTTGCAAAGACTCCGAGATCAAGTCCATCGAGCTCCACCGCAAGTCCATCGATGCCCGCAAGAAACGAGACGTTCATTTTATCCTGAGCTTTCGTGTTGAGCTAACGAGCCCAGACATCGAGCAGACAGTGCTCGACAGCGTTGCTGTGCGCGACCGCTCACACGTGCGCACGATAGACGACAATGAGCCTTCATTCCCCTCCCCCGTTTCCGGCGCGCCCAAAGAGCGCCCCGTCGTCGTCGGCGCCGGATGCGCTGGCCTTTTCGCCGCACTTACCCTCGCCGAAGCAGGTCTGAAGCCCTTGCTTATCGAACGGGGCGACCCAGCGCTTCGCCGCTCGCAGGCAATCGACCTCTTTCTGAAGGAGCGCGCCCTCGACCCCGAGAGCAATATCCAGTTTGGCTTGGGCGGTGCGGGGACTTTCTCGGATGGCAAGCTCAATACGGGAACCAAAAATCCCGCCCATCGCCTTATCCTGGACACCTTCGTCGAAGCGGGTGCACCCCGAGACATTCTATGGGATGCCAAGCCGCACATTGGCTCCGACATCCTTCCCACTGTTGTCACCAATATTTCCCAGCGCATCGAACGGCTCGGAGGTGTCGTCCGCTATCGAACAAAGCTCGTTGACATTCGCGCCGACGCGTCCGGCGCCATCACCGGCATCGATGTCCAGGCGTCTCAACATGCCGCGACTGAGCAAATCGCCACGAAGCACCTTATCCTTGCCTGCGGCCATTCCGCCCGCGACGTATTCGAGCTCCTCAAGGACCATGGCGTAGCCCTCGCGCAAAAAACCTTTGCCATGGGCGTACGCATCGAGCACCCACAGCTCGATATCGATCGCGCTCAATATGGCCCTTCGGCGGGACATCCCGCCCTCGGAGCAGCCCCCTACAAGCTTGTCGCCCATCTCCCCAACGGGCGCAGCGTGTTCTCGTTTTGCATGTGCCCCGGTGGGCAGGTTGTCGCCGCCTCTTCCGAGCCGGGCCACCTGTGCGTCAACGGGGCCAGCCTCAATGCCCGCGACGGACGCAACGCAAATGCCGCCCTGCTCGTTAACGTCACGCCTGAGGACCTTCCCAACAATGACCCGCTCGCCGGCATCGAGCTCCAGCGTGCCTGCGAGGCGGCCGCCTATCGCCTGGGCGGTTCCAACTGGAACGCACCAGCACAGCTCGTCGGAGATTTCCTCGCAGGACGCGCCAGTAAGGCGCCCGGAAAGGTAAAGCCCACCTATCCGCTCGGTGTGACCTGGACGGCAATTGACGAAGCCCTGCCGCAGCATATCGTCGAGTCGCTTCGCCTGGGAATTCCCCTGCTCGGAAAAAAGCTACGGGGCTACGACCGTCCCGATGCCGTGCTTACCGGCGTGGAGACGCGTTCGAGCTCCCCGGTCACCGTCACCCGAGATCGCGCGTGTCACGCCGTGGCGACTCCAGGCCTCTACCCTTGCGGCGAGGGAGCAGGATATGCCGGCGGCATCATGAGCGCCGCCACTGATGGCATCCGGTGCGCCGAAGCCCTGATTGCAGACCTCTAGCACACTAAAGACACAGACCCCGAGCTCAACGAGAAGCGCGGGGCCTGTACCCTATTTCTTAAATCGCGCGCCCTGGCGTTTTCTGCCCGAAGCGAACGTGGAACCCTTGCGGGCCTGCGAGCGCAGGCGCTCAATCGTTTCGTCCTCGGGCGCGCCCTCGAGCATCGCCCGAATCTGAACGACGGCATCACGCAGGCGCGCCGCCTCCTCAAAGTCCATGGCGGCGGAGGCATTACGCATGTCTTCTTCCATGGTCTCGACGATCCGCACCAGCTCGTCATGCGGCAGCCCTTCCAGCTGCTCGGTAAGCGTCTGTTCAGGCGTCACCGTCTCTGGCACCTCGCCCTCGCCGTTTTCATCGGGTGTATAGAACGCACCATGGCCCAGAGAGTCGCCCTTCGAGCGTCCCTTGGACCCCACGGTCTTTTCGGCCTCGGCAATAAAGCTCGAAATATCGTTGATGGCCTTGTGCACCGTCTTGGGCACAATGCCGTGTTCTTCGTTGTAGGCCATCTGGATCTCACGACGGCGCTGCGTCTCCTCGATGGCTTCTTTCATCGAATCGGTCACGACGTCGGCGTACATGATGACTTCGCCGTCGGCATTGCGGGCCGCACGGCCAATCGTCTGAATCAGCGAACGGCGGTTACGCAAGAAACCTTCCTTATCGGCATCGAGAATTGCCACCAGCGAGACCTCGGGAAGATCCAGACCCTCGCGAAGCAAGTTGATGCCAACCAAAACATCGATCTTGCCCTCGCGCAACGTTCGCAGAATCTCGACACGGTCCATCGTCGCCGTATCGGAGTGCATGTAGTTGACCTTAATGCCGGCATCGAGCAGGTGATCGGTCAGATCCTCGGCCATGCGCTTGGTCAGCGTGGTCACCAGCACGCGCTCCTTGCGGGCCACGCGCTCGCGAATCTCGTCCTCAAGATCGTCAATCTGGCCTCGGACCGGACGAACGTCGATTTTGGGATCGAGCAGGCCGGTCGGTCGAATAATCTGTTCAACATCGTTTTGACTCACGCGCAACTCATAGTCACCCGGCGTAGCCGAAACGTAGATGAACTGCGGGATCCTCGCCTCAAACTCATCGAAGCGAAGCGGACGGTTGTCGAGCGCCGAGGGCAGGCGAAAACCATGCTCCACCAGGGTCACTTTACGCGATCGGTCGCCTTCGTGCATACCGCGAATCTGCGGCACCGTCACATGGCTCTCGTCGATGATGCAGAGCATGTCCTTGGGAAAGTAGTCAATCAAGGTAAACGGCGGCTCGCCCGGTTTACGTCCATCCAGATGGCGCGAGTAGTTCTCGATGCCGTTGCAAAAGCCCATCGTCTCGAGCATCTCGAGGTCATAATCGGTCCGCTGCTGCAGGCGCTGTGCCTCGAGCAACTTGTCGGTCGCTTTGAGCTCCGCCACGCGCTTTTCGCATTCTTCGCTGATCGATTTCAGGGCCGCCTTCACCTTTGGCTTCTCGGTCACGTAGTGCGAAGCCGGCCACACGGGAATCGCTTCGTACTCACGCAACATCTCACCGGTAACCTCATCGATCTCGGCAATCAGCTCAACCTCGTCGCCAAAGAACTCAAACCGCAACGGGTGCTCCGCATAGGGCGGATACACATCGACGACATCGCCACGTACGCGGAACGTACCACGCGCCAGGTCATAGTCATTACGGTCGTATTGAATGTCGATGAGCGCATGGATAAAGTCATCGCGCTCGAGCGGCACCTTCTTATCGACGTTTGGTGCCAAGCCCGCATAGTCCTCGGGAGAACCGATGCCATAGATGCACGAGACCGATGCGACGACAATCACATCGCGTCGAGAAAGCAACGATGCTGTCGCCTGATGGCGCAACATCTCGACCTCTTCGTTAATCGACGAGTCTTTCTCGATATACGTATCACTCTGCGGTACATATGCCTCGGGTTGATAATAGTCGTAGTACGAGACGAAGTAGACCACAGCGTTGTTGGGAAAGAATTCTTTGAGCTCGCTCGCAAGCTGTGCGGCGAGGGTTTTGTTGGGGGCCATGACCAGCGTTGGCTTACCGAGAGCTTCGATGGTCTTGGCCATGGTAAAGGTCTTGCCCGAACCGGTCACGCCAAGCAAAACCTGATAGCGGTCTCCGTCCCTCACACCCTTCACAAGCGACTCAATGGCCTTCGGCTGGGAACCTGCAGGCTCATAGGGAGACACGACCTTAAACGGCACATCAGAGCCCTCAACGCCAAAACGTTTGAGCTCTCCGCCAACACGCTCAACTTCAAAATCCGCCATGGATACTCCTAACTCATATATCTGCAGTATACGCAGGCGGCAGGCATAGTCCTATACGAACCGGTCGGGATAGAGGGTCTTATAGCGAACCCAGGCATTATTGACACGAATCAAATAGGCTTGTGTCTCGGGGAAGGTAATCGCGTTGTGGAGCGATGTGTTTTGCTGCGCCCACCCATCGACATTGCCCATTCCGGCATTGTAAGCAGCAATAGCACTATCCGTCGAGCCATTGAAATACGTCAGCAGGTACGAGAGGTACGCGCACCCAAATTCGATATTCGTAGCGGGGTCATTCAGGTTATCGGCAGAATACTCGTCCCCGTCGACAAGGCCCTTGGCGATCATATCCTGAGCGGTTTCAGGCATAAGCTGCATGAGACCTTGGGCGCCCTGGTTGGATTCCGCCTCGGGATCCCAGTTTGATTCCGACTTGATGACGGCACACACCAGATACGGATCGAGATTATGCGAAATACTGGACTGCTTTACATACGCCTCATAGTCAATCGGATAAAGCGGTTTAAAGAAAGCGGCGGGAGCACACGAGTAAACGAGCGAGATAAGGCCAAAGACGAAAACGAGAGCCAGCGGCACAAAGCGATACCACGTAAAGAAACGCGTCTTAGGCATCTGTCGCCCCCTTATTCGTAGCGTCCATAAGGCCATGGCGAGCAAGCCATGCATCCAGTTGTTCAAAGAGCGTGTTGTCGCCCGCTGCGTTATCAATCACGGTTGTGGCGAGACGGCAAAGCGAAGACTCATCGGGTTGGCAAGCGCAGCGAGCATCAAAATCGGATGGCTCCATACCACGGTGAATGGCACGTTCGCGACGGACCGCCAAAGGAGCACTAACAACCATAATTTCATCCGCAAGGCCAAAGGCGTCCTCAAAGCCAGTCGGAGCAGATACTTCGACCGCAGCGAAGGGATAGCGGGGAGACGAAACCGTACAGCAGACAGGATCGAGAATCCTCAGCGAAAGCTGCTCAACGAGAACGGGGTGCACAATGCTATTGAGCCTTGCAACCGCATCAGGAGAGACAAAAGCTCGAGAAGCGAGGATGTTACGTCGAACGCCGCCCTCCTCGTCCAAAATATCCCAGCCAAACTCTTCAGCAAGAGCATTGACGATATCCGACCCCGGCACGTACAGCGATTTGGCAAGCTCATCCAGATCGATAAGCATGGCGCCATGAGATTCGAGATAGCGGCAGGCAGTCGACTTACCCGAAGCAATATTGCCCAAGACAAAAACGGTAAACATCAAGTCCTCCCTAACGCCAATGGGAGTTATTATCGCGCAAATACAAAAGAAGGACTCAAAATACAGCCAAACAGTAAGACAAGCTAAACGAAGGCGAGTTCTTGTATTACAGCTCTCTATTAAACGCAAAAAAGGGGGAGGCCGCGAGGCCTCCCCCTCCTTCAATCTCGATGACGGCTCGGTGCCGTCCACCGGTCAGCGGCGCCCTGGCCTCCCACGGGCTGGCCC
>NZ_QSFR01000019.1:44636-47740 GCF_003467925.1 Collinsella sp. AM43-1
GACGGCTCGGTGCCGTCCACCGGTCAGCGGCGCCCTGGCCTCCCACGGGCTGGCCCCGCAGTACTCTCGGCGCGATGGGGCTTAGCTTCCGGGTTCGGAACGGGACCGGGCGTGCCCCCCATGCTCTGGCCGCTGACCGGTGGGCGGCGCCCACCGTTACGGTGTCCTGGGTCTAACATCTACGTGCCCTGGGGGCCGCATGGCGCATAGGGGAGGTGACTCGGGGGCATCCTCGTGCCCGGACCGCGCATGAGCGCTAGGTCCCGCGGGCCGCGAGGTGCGGTTCCGGAAGAGCTCGGGCGATTAGTGCGGCTCGGCTGAGGCTGTCGCCAGCCTTGCACCTGCCGTCTATCGACCAGGTAGTCTACCTGGGCCCTTACCGGAAGGAGAACTAATCCCTGGAACGGCTTCCCGCTTAGATGCCTTCAGCGGTTATCCGCGCCGCACGCGGCTACCCGGCCGTGCCGTTGGTCGACAACCGGTTCACCGGAGGTGCGTCCACCCCGGTCCTCTCGTACTGGGGGCAGCCTCCATCGATTCTCCTGCGCCCACGGAGGATAGGGACCGAACTGTCTCACGACGTTCTGAACCCAGCTCGCGTACCGCTTTAAACGGCGAACAGCCGTACCCTTGGGACCTGCTCCAGCCCCAGGATGCGATGAGCCGACATCGAGGTGCCAAACCTTGCCGTCGATGTGGACTCTTGGGCAAGATCAGCCTGTTATCCCCGGAGTACCTTTTATCCGTTGAGCGACGGCCCACCCACTCGGGGCCGCCGGATCACTAGAGCCTGCTTTCGCACCTGCTCGGCTTGTGGGCCTCGCAGTCAAGCCCGCTTGTACTCTTGCATTCAAAAGGACGGTTGCCGACCGTCCCGAGCGGACCTTCGCGCGCCTCCGTTACCCTTTAGGAGGCGACCGCCCCAGTCAAACTGCCCGCCTGGCACGGTCCCCGAGCCGGTTGACGGCCTCGGGTTAGGACGCCGGTCGCGCGAGGGCAGTATTCCAAGGGCGGCTCCCCGGGGGCTGGCGCCTCCGGATCTGTGCCTCCTGCCTATCCTCTACACGCGGGACCAGCGGCCAATGCCAAGCTGCAGTGAAGGTTCACGGGGTCTTTCCGTCCTTCCGCGGGTAAGTCGCATCTTCACGACCAGTGCAATTTCACCGGGTCCATGGTCGAGACAGCGCCCAAGTCGTTGCGCCTTTCGTGCAGGTCGGAACTTACCCGACAAGGAATTTCGCTACCTTAGGACCGTTATAGTTACGGCCGCCGTTTACCGGGGCTTGGCTTCGGGGCTTCGCGCGATGCGCTAACTCCTCCGCGTGACCTTCCGGCACCGGGCAGGCGTCAGACCCTATACGTCGCCTTGCGGCTTCTGCAGAGTCCTGTGTTTTTGGTAAACAGTCGCTTGGGCCTCTCCACTGCGGCCCGCCTCCGCTCCCGGAGCAAGTCCGTTCACGTACGCGCGGGCACCCCTTCTCCCGAAGTTACGGGGCCATTGTGCCGAGTTCCTTGACCATGGTTGACCCGATCGCCTCGGTATGTTCTACCCACCCACCTGTGTCGGTTTGCGGTACGGGCGCGCACGCGCCTGCCTAGGGGTTTTTCTAGGGACCTCGGGCTCACTCGCTTCGCTTAAGTGCTTCGTCCGGAGCCTCGCCCTCGTGCGGACCGGATTTCCCTGGTCCGCGGGCCGCGCTCCATCACGGGGACGTCCAGAACCCCGCCGAGCCACCCCCATCCGTCGCCCCGTCGGTCGTAGCGCCGCGTGCGCGGTGCAGGAATGTCTGCCTGCTGCGCGTCGGCTACGCCTCCCGGCCTCGCCTTAGCCCCCGACTGACCCTGGGAGGATTAGCCTTGCCCAGGAAACCTCGGGTTCACGGCGGACGAGTTACTCTCTCGTCTCTCGCTACTCATGCCAGCATTCTCACTCCCATGCGCTCCACCGCCGGTCGCCCGGCGGCTTCCCCGCCCATGGGAAGCTCCCCTACCGATTCTGAAAATCAAAATCCCGCCGCTTCGGTGTCCAGCTTAGCCCCGTGTATTGTCGGCGCATGTCCACTCGACCAGTGAGCTGTTACGCACTCTTTGAATGGATGGCTGCTTCTAAGCCAACATCCTGGTTGTCTGGGCGGACGCACATCCTTTGCCACTCGGCTGGAACTTGGGGACCTTAGCGGGCGGTCCGGGCTGTTTCCCTCTCGAGCACACAGCTTAGCCCACATGCTCTGACTGCCGCGCTCTGGGCCGCCGGCATTCGGAGTTCGGTTGGATTCGGTAGGCGGCGAAGCCCCCTCGTCCATCCGGTGCTCTACCTCCGGCGGTGAACGCGCGACGCTAGCCCTAAAGCTATTTCGGGGAGAACGAGATATCTCCGGGTTTGATTGGCCTTTCACCCCTATCCGCAGGTCATCGCCGCCGTTTTCAACCGACGTGCGTTCGGCCCTCCACGGGGTCTTACCCCCGCTTCAGCCTGCCCACGGATAGCTCACCCGGCTTCGCGTCCGCGGCGCGGGACTCAAGTCGCCCTGTTAAGGCTCGCTTTCGCTCCGGCTCCCTTTCGGTTAACCTCGCCCCGCGCCAGCGACTCGCTGGCTCATTCTACAAAAGGCACGCCGTCACAACATAAAGTTGCTCCGACTGCTCGTGGGCGCACGGTTTCAGGTACTGTTTCACTCCCCTCCCGGGGTGCTTTTCACCTTTCCCTCACGGTACTGGTGCGCTATCGGTCACAGGGTAGTACTCAGGCTTGGATGGTGGTCCACCCAGGTTCGGACCGGGTTTCACGTGCCCGGCCCTACTCAGGGACCGCGTCGCGCCGTCCGGTCTGGGTTCGCGTACGGGGCTGTCACCCGCTGCGGCCGGCCCTCCCATGCCGTTCCGCTCCCCAGCCGGACCTGCGCCCGGGGGCGGCAGCCCCCGGATGCGCGGCCCTGCAACCCCGTCGGCGGAACCCCTGCCGGGTATGCCCGCTCGACGGTTTGGCCATCGGTCCCCTTTCGCTCGCCGCTACTCGGGGAGTCTCGAGATTGATTTCCTCTCCTCCGGGTACTTAGATGTTTCAGTTCCCCGGGTTGTCCTCCCGGCCCCTATGTGTTCAGGGT
>NZ_QSFR01000002.1:0-42195 GCF_003467925.1 Collinsella sp. AM43-1
CCCGCTCACCACGCGTCGCTACTACCACCAGATGAACTACTAATCCTTTCAAATTGCTGCTGTTGTCTGCAGGCGAGACGTGCTGAACGTCTCGCCTGCAGGCTTATTACTGGGGTTAATCAAAATAGTTGCCCAGTACCTCCTAGTTGCACTGGTCGCATTATGGCGTCCATGGACGAGCAGTTATTTGGCATTACAATGCCTGGCCGTCCGTTGTTTACGAGCTGTTCGTTGGCTTGATTCTTGGTGACGTTCAACAGAGCGTTATCGTTGGTGCTGCCTTGGAGTCCATGTTCATGGGTGCCATCATGGTCGGCGCGGCGGTTCCTCCCGAGGTCTATACCTCCGGCGTGCTTGGCTGCGCGCTTGCCGTCATTACGGGTACAGGCACGGCAACTGCCGTCGCGCTCGCCCTTCCCGTCTCCGTCTTCCTTCTCTACTCCGTGATTAACTTTGCAACGCGTATCGTCGCAGCCCATCTGGGTTACGACTTGGGAACCAAGTTTTTGCAGCAGTCCGAAGAGAACAACCTTATGTCTCGCATGACGCATGCTGCCGGTGTCCTCGGAATGACCGTTATCGGCGCCATGATTGCGGCACAGGTCTCACTGTCCACTGCTTTGACCTTTGACGTGGGTGGTTCGGAGATTGTCCTGCAGGATCTGTTCGATTCGATCTTCCCCGGTCTGCTGCCCTTGCTGGCAACCTTTGCCTGCGTCGCCCTGTACAAAAAGGGCGTCAAGACCATTTGGATCATCTTGGGCATCTTTGCGATCTGCATCATCGGAACGGGCTTGGGAGTGTTCGCGGCGGCGTAATGTTGACTGCTATGCTCGCGCGTTGGATAACTAACTGACCGTTTGAAAACGGGGCTCGGCGTCAGGCCGGCCCCGTTTTTTGTTTGAGGGATTTTCCGACCGTCCAATAGTCCAGGCCCATGCATCACTCACGTGTCTCTCATCTCTCATTCGTCACTAACACGAGAGATAGCTGAAAGACGAGAGATAATTACGAGAGATAGCGCAGCAGCAAAGAGACAAGCAACCATGATATAGTCTCAATATCGATTGTTCCACCAGCAAAAACATGATTTAATGAAGCAGGTAGAGATATCTTATCTCTCATCTTTCACTCATATCTAATACGAGAGATAACAGAAAGATAAGAGATAATTACGAGAGATAACTGAGAGACGAGGGAAATCCGTCTGCAGCATTCTCCGCAGGACCGAGCGAAGGGACGTGCAGATGAACGAAAACGAGCTGGCCGGTTTGCTCGAGTCTTTAAAGCGCATGGGTTCGGATGACTTTAGCGTCGAAGTAAAGGAGAGCGCCACGACGCTTTCTCGCGACGTATGGGAAACGGTTAGCGCATTCGCGAATACCGCTGGCGGAATTATCGTGCTCGGCGTGAGCGAGCGCGCGGGCTTTGTCCCGGTTGAGAACTTTGAGACCGAGAAGGTACTCAACCAATTCGTAGCGGGCATGGGTGATGCCGGCGGTCGCGGAAAACTGGCCAATCCGCCCAAATACACCATTGAACGCGTGGAGCTCCAGGGCACCGTGGTTCTGGTCATCACGATTGAGGAGCTCGACCCGTCGAGCAAGCCTTGTTATGTCATAGAGCGGGGCGCTCAAGGCGGCAGCTACAAACGCATCGACGACAAAGATGTTCCGCTCTCGTCGACCGAGGTCCTGTCCTTGTCATCGCATGAACGGACGAGCCCCAGTGATCGCGATGCAGTGCCCGGCGCGGTCGCAGGCGATCTTGACGAGGCCCTGGTCGACCGCACGATAGAGCGTGCTTTCTCACTGACACCCCGTGCGATGCGCGACGCGCCGGACAAGAAAACGAAGCTGGAGCGCCTGAATTTCCTCGACTCCCAGGGCAATGTCACTAAAGCCGGGCTCCTGGCTGCGGGTGCCTATCCTCAGCAGTTCTATCCCAAGCTCTTTATCGATGTGGCGGTCTATGCCGGAACGCAGAAGGGCGCGGCGGGGTCGTTGAGGTTCATGGACCGTACGATCTGCGAGGGAACGTTGGGCGAGATGATTTCGGATGCTGTCGCGGCTGTCGCCAAAAACCTGCGCCGCACCGCGACCGTCCAAGGCATTTCGCGTATCGACTCGCTGGAGATTCCCGAGGAGGTCCTGCGTGAGGCAATCGCCAACGCGGTTATCCACAGGGAATACGGGGATCGGTTCTGTGGGCAATCGATCGCCGTCGACGTTTTTGACGATCGTATCGAGGTGGTGAACCCCGGCGGCCTATACGGAGGAAAGACTCGCGAGAACCTGTTTGACGGCAGCTCCCGATGTCGTAATGCGACGCTTGTGAAGCTCATGTCGCTTGTTCCATTGCCCGACGGTGCGGGCTCTCCTGCCGAAGGCAACGGATCGGGCATTCCAATGATGCTCGATGCCATGCGTGCGCACGGTCTGGCCGAGCCATTGTTTTGCCCGGGTTTCGACCGGTTTAAGGTTGTCCTCTACCGAGCGAAGGTTGAGCAAATCGATCATGGCGGGGACTTAATTGTGGCGGCACTCAAGCGCAACGGCGAACTGGGAACACGTGAACTGGCAGAATGCACGGGACTCACCGTCTCCCAGGTTAGGACGCGCGTCAATGCGCTTATCGCGCAGGGCAAGCTAGAGCCTACGGCCGCGACGACGAGCCGTAACCGCAAGTATCGACTAACAGGGCGTGCAGGGCAGATGCGCTAGCGGCTGCCGCGCCTCACATCCGCGCCATTTCACGCGCTGCAACCCACGGCAAAGCAGTTACAATAGCCCAATGTGCATCGCGCACGACGATGATATCGGCGCCCGCGACTGGGGGAGAATACATGGCAGAGCAACAGATAATGCCGGGGACCAAGCTTCAGGTGGCATTCGACGTGCCCATGGGCCAAAAAACCGACTTCAACATGCTTGCCACGTACAAAGAGAACCTGGACGAGGCGTACTTTCTTATGAGCGCGCCCATGCTCGCCGGCAAGCCGCTTATCATGGACGAAAACCAAAAGCTGTTGCTGCAATACAAAGTGGGCGAGGAGACGTTCGTGCTCGCCGGCTACCCCGAGTCGGTCGAGAAAAAGGGCATCCGCACCTACTGGAAAATGCGCAAAGTCGCCGAACAGCGCACCTTCGTCAGGCGCCGCGACGAGCGTTTTAAGGTTGCCATGCGTCTGACCTACCAGCGCGACAACGCGCCGACCCCCGAGCCCGAGGACGCCATGACCATCGACGTCTCGGCCGGCGGTCTGGCTATCTACCTCAACGATTACCCCGACGTGGGCGAGGCCCTGGCCGTGCAAATGCCCACGATCCGTCTGCAGGGCGAGCGCCACGAGCTGCCCGAGCAGCTGGGCATCGTGTGCTGGGTGCGCCGCGCGCCCAAGGGCAGCCTGTACCGCAACGTTTGCGGCCTGCAGTTCCGCTACGCCGACGACATGGAGCGCGAGCTCGTCAAAGAATACGTCGGCTACATCCGCATGAAATATAAGATCTGATCGCCATGGCTCTGTTCAAGCGTAACGACAACAAAGATCAAGCTGCCGAGGATTTGGCTGAGGTTTTGGCCGAGGGCCAGGCCGGGGACACGTCGCAGAACGCGCCCAGCGCCAATGCCGAGGACGCATCCGGCGAGGACTCCGTGCCCGAGCAGGCTCCCACCTCCCGCAAGCGCTTTGGCAAACCCAAACGCAAGTCCAAGCCCAAGCGCAACCTGCGCGGCGTGGTGCGCATCGAGGAGCTGGAGCAGGCGCTGGCCGACCAGGACCTCGACGACATCGACCCCGACGCGGTCGTGTCCATGTATATGCCCAAGCGCCGCATGGAGCGCATCGGCGCGGCGCTGCTGCGCATGGACAAGCTGCAAAAGGCCCTCGTGGTGCTGGCGCTTGCTTTTGGCGTACTGTTCGCCCTGTCGTTTATGCAGGAAAACATGGGTAACTTCACCATCAACCTCAACCGCCTGGAGCTGTTCCGCCGCGGCGTGGCCATTGCCGACAACGGCGACTTTAACAACGCCACCGCGCGCCTGGCGGCCGACGCCTTGGACAACGGCACCAATATCGCTGCTGAGGACCTGCCCGACAACCTGGACGATATCGACGGCAGCCACAACGGCAAGAACTACGTGGCGTACACCTTCTATATCCGCAACGCCGGCAAGACCGATCTGGGCTACAGCGCCAAGCTCAAGGTGGTCAGCGCCAGCAAGGGCGTGGAGAAGGCCGCGCGCGTAAGGGTGTATCGCAACGGCGAGCCCACCACCTATGCGGCGGCTGCGGCCGATGGCAGCCCCGAGCCCAACACCGAGCCGTTCGCGTCCAAAGACGTGGTGACGACCATTAGCCACGCGAACTTCCGCGTGGGCGACGTGGACAAATACACCGTGGTCATTTGGCTGGACGGCGACGACCCGGAGTGCGTGGACAAGATCATCGGTGGCGCGGTGGAGTTCGGCTTTGATTTTGATTCGTCCGAGACCGACGATTCGAGCTTGTTCGTTAAGTTCGTGCAGGATATTACCGATACCCTGACCGGCAACGACCCCATTAGCGCGAGCGGCAACGAGGCACCCGATTACTACAAGGAGCACAACGTGACCTGGAGTAACCGTCGCAACCAAAAGAACTCGCCCGCAGGGGACGGGGACAAGTAGAGCGAAGAGCGCCGGGCCGGAATCGATTTTCCGGCCCGGCGCTTTTGGTGACGACTTATGCCGAGGTTTTGCCGTCGGAGGCGGTGGCGGTTGAGGCGCCGTCCAGCAAGAACAACCGCAGCGCGAGCTTGATCGCATAGCCAGGTTTGACCTGCGCCGCGTCTCCCGTGCGTTCGCCCAGGTCGCCACAGTAGGCGTAAACGTCGCGGATGAGGTCCGCGCCCGAGAGCGTGAACATGTAGCCCGCGTCCGAAAGTGCGTTGGGTGCTGCGGGCAGTCCCGCAGCTTGGCAGAAGCTCGCGAGGTCGGGAGCCATGACGGCCTTGTAGCCGATCGCGGTACTACGGTCCTGAGCGGCCTGCTCCTGCTTGCGGGTGTACGACAATGCCGCCGCCAGTACAAAGCTGGGCGTGGGCGCATTGACGTCGTCGGTGGTGGCGACGAGCTTGCCGGCCGCTTGCGTGACCAACCAGGCGACTTCGCGCTGGCAGCGGACGGCTTTGCGCGTCACCGGCTTGATCGATCCGACGGAAACGCTTCCCTTGGGTTGAGTGGCGGCAGGCATGAGCCCTCCCAACAAATAGCCCGTTTAGCAGGCAAAAATGACACGTGCCACACCAGTATAGCGAGTGGGGAAGGGCTAGGGCGAAGCACGGCGGAGGGTGAATAATGCGATGGCGTGGCGCTGCGGTCGCAAGGCTTAAGAGGGACTTATGACTGCGCGGGAGAGAGATCAAATAAGGTAAACGATGTTCACATGACACCACATATAGCCCGAGGTAGACCCATGAATCTGCCGGAATGTAGGCTGCCGAAAACTCATAAGGAAATCGTAAGAATTATGGTATTCTCAATTCCATGTCTAAAGGATGGGCAAGCAACATCCAACACGAAAGCGCGGGCTCCCCTTCCGGGCTTCTCGAGGGTCATCTGGGATGAATGGGGAAAGAAAGGGGTCCGCATGGATACCAAAGCATTAAAGAAGCAGATGGGCGCCGCCATCGCCATGGTGCTGGTAGCAGCCGTAGCGCTGGGCTCTGCCACGTTCGCATGGTTTGTCAGCAACAACAAGGTCACAGCACAGACGTCTAACATTGCGGCTCAGTCCAACTCTGCATACCTTGTGATTGATAAGACGACGACGTCGACGAATTCCACTAGTTCTACCAGCTATTCGACAGATCAGACGACTGGTCTCTATCCTGCTATGATTGAAAAAAAGGAAGGCAAGGCCGTTTGGAAGACCGCTTACGCGGAAAAGGCCAATGCCACGACGATGAAGACCGGGAGCGATTTTGAGATTGCTGACGGAACTGCCGATAAAGCTGTGAAGGCGAATTACGCGGTTAAAAACACGTTTTATGTTGGCACCGGTACCTATGATGGCGAGTTCACGAACCTGCACATTACGGGTGTGACTGTTACTAACCCCGCAACGACGGAAAACATGAACCTCGGCAATGCCCTTCGCGTTCTCGTTGTTTGCGGTAATAAGTGGGAGGTCTGGAGCGGTAATGGCATTCAGCTCAGCTCGTCTAGCGACTCTAAACCGCTGTCGGCTAGCAATTTGCTTGCTTCCGATAATGCGGTGATCAAGTCCAATCAGGATACTCAGATTGATGTCTACCTGTACTACGATGGTAACGACGCTAACGTCTATTCTAACAACCTTAATAAGATCAATGCCGATGCTGGCAACAATGGCGTGACAATCACCTTCGAGGCGACGCCCAAGGAGTACAAGGGCGCTTCTAACTAGCTATTGCTGACTTCGTCGTTTTTGAGATTTCAGAATGCCGGGGGCCGAACCGTCGGCTCCCGGCATTTTTACTAGATAGGTCTATCGAATGAGCCAAAGCGTAAAAGAGCTAAAAAAACAGCTTATGGGCGCTGCCTGCGCGGTGCTTATGTCCGCCGTTGCTCTTTCGTCTGCTACCTATGCTTGGTATGTCGCAAATAACACGGTGAAGGCAACATCTTCAACCATCAGCGCAACGACGAATGGTTTCATCCTTCAGATAGATGAACTCAAAAACGGTGCCCAACATGGCGGCGAACAGACGTCGCTTGCGGCTGCAATACAGGGCGGAAAGATAACGCCGTCTTCTACAGACGATCTTAAGAACTGGTTTGTTTGCCAAGGCTGGGGATCCGACGGTAAAGTATCCTCTTACTCGCAGATTAACTTTAAGCAAGGCGGCAAGTCTGGCGAATACGAGGCTGGTGGCGAGACCCACTACGCTTATCTCAAGAGTGAGTTTATTGTTTATACCATTACAGAGTCCGGTATAGCCGACGTGTATCTTGAAGGATCTGACGGAGAGCCCGTAGTTGTTACCGCCCATGGGGCACCAACGACCGATACCATCCCGAATTCTTTACGAGTCGGTATCACTACTCAGGCAATTGATGCTAATGGAAACCCGACCGGTGATGAAACTCTAAAGGTCGTGTACGCTCCCGCTGCAGTTTCTACTACCGAGAAGGGTAACGATAAAAACGCCATTGCTGGATGGTCTTGTGTAAAGGACGCGGTTAGCGGACCTCAAGTGCCTTCCTACCAACATATTGAAGCAGACAATTGCGCCGGCTGGCTTGCAAACAAGGTGGGAGACGATTATCAGGTTGACGCCGGTACGCACCAGATCGCAAGTCGCGTTGGCTATGATGGCATAGCGGTCCGAATTTATATTTGGATGGAAGGAACCGATGCTGACTGCGTTAACAACGCCGCAGCTGAGGACCTTGCAACATACGATGTGACAGTCAAGCTCGCCGGTGTTGCAACGTCGTAATGCCGACGCTCGCTTAAATGCAGATGGTCAAGGGCCCGCTCCGAAGGAAGTGGGCCCTTTTTCGTTTGGCGCCATCATTGCATAGGCGATAATGTGGGGAACTGTTCTTCCAGGAGGTTCCTTATGGACGGCATCGCTTCTAGTGTTCCGCTGATTGCTCGGCCGAGTTTCGACCGTGCTTGCAGCTTTGTGCCGTCCGAATATGTCCAGGCCTGGGAGTGGTTCTTGCGCGAGGAGCAGCGTGGCGGCCTGTGGGACAAGCTCCCGCATCGCACCAATGCCGATAGCCCTCAATATCCCTTTCGTCTGACGATTGATTCCGAACTCTTTCCGGTGTCGCGCGACTCGGGCATCTTTTGGCCTGGTCGCCGGCGCGTTAAGCATCCGCGTGAGAAGACCTTCGCCCTTTCGGTGCACAACTCAAAGCGCGGCGCCTACCCCGATGTTCCGCCGCTCTATCTTGAGGATGGCACCTGGGTGCTCAAGTACTCGTCGCAAAGTGCTTCGGTCGAAAACTGGCGCGACCAGGACTACAACCAAAAGATGATCAACTGCATGGAGTGCGGCGTTCCCGTTGGCGTGTTCTTTGCAACGAGCGCTGGCTACAAGGTGCTGGGCCTAGCGTTCGTTGAGCGTTACGAGCCGGAGAACAGCTGGTTTGTGCTGCATGGCCCCGTTCACAAGGGTGGACCCGACGCGCGTTTCTTCCCCGATATGAGCTACATGAAGGACGCTCCGATTGCGGCGGAGTTTTCCGGCGCTCCGGCGAGCGACGATGAAAAGGTTCGCTATGCGCTGCGTCGCGAGCGAATCGGCCAGCAGCGTTTCCGCACGCAGCTCTTTGAGGCCTATACCGGTCGATGCGCCGTCTCGGGTTGCAATGTCGACGAAGCGCTCGAAGCTGCGCATATCGAGAACTACTCGGGTCCCAAGTCGCAGGTTGTCAGCAACGGTATCCTGCTGCGCCGCGACCTGCACTCGCTGTTCGACGCTCATCTGATTTCGTTTGAGCTGGTACGCGGCGACTATCAACTTTGCGGGTCGTACCTTCTGCGACATACGGAATATGCGACGTTTGCAGGCTCGGTGCTGCGCGAGCCGGACGAGCATCGCTTGCGACCCAACGCTCGATTCCTCGAGGCGCATCGAGCCGAGTTCGATTTCTCGGAATCGCGACGTCGGGCGGAAGCCGTTGCTCCGTATTAGTTAGGTGCGGCCCGTCGCAACCCAATCATGTCGATTGATCGGATCGCGCCGCGCCGCAACGAGAGCCGCACGATCCTGCCATCCTCTTCTCAACAGGTAAAACAGGAAAGGGGAGACCATGGGATGGCGAAGCGATATCGCACGCGGCGCATACGGTAACTTACCGCGCGTTTTGATGGATCGGAGCTTATTTCCGCTCATCGAGGCCAGCTGCAGCCAAATCTGTCTGCCCTGTCCTTGCTGCGGTACAGACCTTCCGTGCCTAGACATCACCTTCATCGATGCCCGCGATAAGCACGCCACCGACCCGCGGGTTCGAACGGGCCTGCGCCTCCCGGTCTATCCTCAGCAATGCCCGACCTGTGGATGCGCCATTACCTATGACGATGCGGACACCTAATTGCCTGATGGCGAGCGAGGATTTTTGGACGATCGAAAACCGAGCGTGGATAATCTCCCGTTTTTGGGCTGAAGGGCTGTCAAAAACGGGAGATTTTCCACGCTCAGCCGTTTCTGCCTTATAAGATGCCCTACAGGTAAATCCCCTCGTACAAGGTCTTGTGGAACTGGGTGTGGTGGTCGCGTGCCCAGGTGAAGAGCGCCTGGTCAAAGTTGTCCTGGCTGGCGGGGATGCCGTAGACGCCGGCGACTTCCACGCGCACGAACTCCAGCGCGGGCAGCTTGTTGATGGCCGTGAGCGCAAACGGCGACGTGGGCTCCTCGAACAGGTAATGGCTGCCTTGCAGCGCGCCGCAGGCGGTGCAGGTGCTGGAGAGCGATGCGGTCTTGGTGGTGCGCGACGTTACGGGCTTGTAGCCGCAGCGCTCGCGCAGGTAGTCGCGGATCTCGGCCGGCACGCAGCCCAGCGCGGGGACGATAGCTATGGCGTTGGCGCGGGCGGTGTCGATCGCGATGTGGCCCGCGTCGTCCATGGCGGGTACTGCGCCGGGCGCAGCCTTGCTGCCCGAGTCCTCGGCCACCCGATACGGAATGCCAAAGGCCGTGACCGTTGTCTGCTCGTGGCACTTCCAACATTCGCGCTTGCCCAGCACCAGGTAGATGTAGGGCGCGCTGGGGTCGGAGCGGTCCAGCCCAGGCAGCCACGCGGCAAAGGGCTCGGGGTTGACGCCATCGGGCACGTACCAGATCTTCTTGACCCGGTCCCACTTGGCGCCCAGGGCCTTGGCCTTGTCTTTGTGCGAAAAGGGAACATCGAGCTCGGTGCGCATGGCGGCTCCTTTGTGCGGCTTGCGGTGCATGTGCTCCAAGGATACCCCAGCGCTGGGTGTGTGGTCGCTAAACGAGCATTTCGACCGTCCGAGAAGTCGCGGAGCATTTTGGCGAGGGGGTGCCGTCAAGCAAATGGGCAAGCAAATGGTCAGCTTTTGGTCAGTTGAGCGGCAACCTTGCCAAAAGCTTGACGGATTTGCATTTAGACGTCGACGAATGAACACTTTGGTTGCGCCGCGGCAAAAAACTGCTGGTCGTTTGCCGAAAACTCGCCAGGACCGCCAGCGGCCGCCGACGCGCGTGCTATCTTCGCGCCATGGGTTACTTTATCGTTTCACATAACGCTGCGTTGGCGCTTTTGGCGCACCTGCCGAACCCTCGTTTTGGGGATTCGGAACCAGAGGTCGTGTCGATTGCAGGCGCCTGCGCGCTGTTGGAGCAAGAGGCGCAGGAGTTTATCGATCGCTATGATCTGGGGATCCAAACGCTGGATTTGCTGGTGCCATCGCGTGCCGACCGTCGGCAGAGCAAGCATGTTAAGACGCACCTGTGCACCAACGAGCTCCCGGCGGGCTCGTTTATCTCGCTGGGCCACTGGATGGGCGGCCTGGATGCGTATGTGTGCTCCCCCGAGCTGGCGTTTGTGCAGGTTGCGCACGACAGCTCTGCGGCCGAGGCCATCTATGCCGGCTATGCCATGACATCGGACTATCGGCTGGACAACCTTGCTCCCGGCGGGGTGACAAGCAGGGATGGGGGCATGCGCGATGGCAGGCTCACAACGAAGGAGCTCATTGCGGCGTATATCGAGGCGTCCCCAAAGGTAAGGGGTCTCGCGAAGGCAAAGGCGCTGCTTGCGTATGTGATCGAGGGATCGCGCTCTCCGAGGGAGTCGGGGCTGTGCATGTTTATGTCGCTGCCTGCGCGCTACGGCGGGTATGCATTGGGCAAGGCCGAGCTCAACAAGAAGGCTTTCATTCGCGATGGACTCAACGATGGGCGCGAGCGCAAACTGCGCGTGTTGGAGCGCACGCCCGACATTACGCTTACGGCTAAAGTCGAGGTGGGCAGGGATAAAGTAAAGGCCGGGCTGCTGCCAGAGGTGCTGACCGCGATGGTCGACTACGACAGCGATGCCATTCATGACGGCCGCGAGAAGATCCACAAGGATGCCGAGCGCCGCAACGAGTTGGAACTGCTTGAGGGAGTAGCGTATTTTACGGTGACAACCGACCAAGCAAATGACTACGACAAGCTCGTTCGGCTGTGCGAACGCATCCGACGGAAGCTGCATCGGAATAAGCGCCCCATCTTTAACAAGGCGATGAGTGCAGAGCAGCGATATTTTGCCCATGCGCGTGCCGAAACGAAGCGATTTTGGCTCTGGCAAGCCGTTATCGATGCGCATCAGTATTGGTAGGGGCGGTAACAGGGGGTTAGAATTAGCGGCCATATATCCAGATCTAATACTTTTCCCGAGAAGTGAACGAGCCAGAATGGACCCCCGAAACATCGACACTTTTAGGGGCCCGTTTCCTGCGGTTTTGCTGCTGGGGTCCTGCGGTTTTAACGTCAAAAAGTGTGGATGCTCTGGGGGTCCAAATAAGCTCGTTCACTTCTCGGGAAAAGTATTAAACCTCACTTTATAGGGGGTTATTTATATATGGCTGCGAGACCCAACCGCGCCTGATCGGGGCAATCACCGGGGCTGTTTGGGCGCTTTGGGTGCCGTGGCATCCTCTGGGCTTGGTCGCCGTAAAATAAAACAGCTCAGAGGCGAAGCCTCTGAGCTGCGAACATTTGGTGGGCGTTAGAAGATTTGAACTTCTGACCTCTTCCGTGTCAGGGAAGCGCTCTCCCCCTGAGCTAAACGCCCGATCAAGGGTGCGCGAGTGCGCAGGGAATAATATAACGGAGCTCCCATCCGGTGGCAAGAACTATTTTTTAAAAAGTGGCAACTTGCGACCCTATCGGCCCCCGATCCGGCACGAGCAGCACGTGAAAAGTCGCGTTTGTACCCCCGATGAACTGCACGTTCGCGTAAAATGTTCCCATTATGGGCAAATGGTGTCCAGGTAGTTTACGATGCGGCATCTGGGGGAGGGACATGTCGGACGCGCGCTCGCTGCGAAAACAGTTCAATCGCATGCTCGCCACGTTGCTGGTGGCGCTTGCTGCTGCCGGAGCCGTAACGTATGCTTGGTACATCTACAACGCCAACCGCCACATCACCGACGTCAAGATGGCCGCGGGCACGGGCGTGACCTTCCTTATCTCCAACGAGTACGACGGCGAATACAAAACCAACGCCGGCCTGAGCTTTACGGGTCTGCTCGATCCCGTCTCGACCGACAACGTGCTCAACGGCTTTCAAAAGGTAACGGGCTTTACCGGCGGAACCACCCAGGACTCGCTGTTTGCCAGCATGTTTGGTGCCGCAGAGCATTCCGACTACTACAAGACCTCCCTGTACCTGGCCACCAACTCTGCCGCGACCGACGTGTACCTGTCGGGCATCGACTTTACCGAGCAGGACCCGGCAAACCCCATCTCTACCGCTCTGCGGGTGGGCCTGGTTACCTATGCGCCGGGGCAGGGCGATACCGTTACGGGCCAGTACATCTTTGAGGTCTCGGGCGAGCGCAATCCCCAGGCGCGCTACAACACGCTCGACGGCAAGGATGCCGGCGAGAACGAGCAGAATCACCTGGTGCTCGACAGCACCCGCTCCGATGGAACAACGGTTCATTTTGACCAGCTGACCAGTGCAAACTTCTGTGACTACAACGAAGACACTGGCATCGTGAGCCTCAAGGAGGCTACGACCAAGATCTGCAGCCTGCCCGCCGCTGCCAAGGGCACCAACCGCAGCACGCCCGTGCGCGTGGATGTGTACGTGTGGCTGGAAGGCTGCGACCCCGACTGCACCAACAACCTGGCCGCCACCAGCTTGCAATCGCTGGCGTTGCGCTTTGCCGGTAAGCGTTCGTAAGGGGGCTGGGTATGAGTGTATCGAACATCAAAGATATCCTAAGCTCGCGCCGTCGCATGGTTGCTGCGGCCGCATGGATGTTGGTGCTGGTAGCCGCCTTGAGCGCGGCCACCTACGCCTGGTTTAGCAACTCGCGCTACACCAACGTGACGCCCGTGGCGCACACGGTAAGCGACGAGGGCGCCGACCTGCAGATTGGTCTTTCGGCCAACGGGCCCTGGGACACAACGGCAACGCTTGCCGCCGCCGACAAGACGCTCTATCCCATCTCGACGGCAGACCTTTCCCGCTTTTGGCGCGGCACGTTCCAAAACGCCGCCGGCATCACGACCGACTACGCCGACTGCACCGCGCGGCTGGACGACTACGCCCTTTCGGGCACGCTGTACCTTAAGGGCAGCGATAGCGCGCTCAACGTGTACCTGTATCAGGGCCAGATGAGCGTGACGAACGACCCGCAGCTGCTGGCCGCGCTGCGTCTGGGCCTGGTCATTACAACTCAGTCGGGCACGCAAACGCATATCTTTACCTGCGACGATCTGGGCAACACCTCGGGCGCCACCAGTAGGCGTACCACCGCGCAAGACGGCGTGGTCGTGGCGCCCGGTGTCTCGGGCTGGACCTACACCGCCGACCCCGCGCGTGCCATAAGCGCTTACAGCATGGATGGCACCGGCGACACGCCCGCGGCGCGCGCAGGCGCCACGCCCATCTGCACGCTGGCCGCCAACGAAGTGGCAAGCGTTCGCTACGTTGTGTACATGGAAGGCTGCGACGCCAACTGCATCGACGAGGCTCAGGCCCGCGATGTGGTGCTGCAGCTTGCCTTTGCTGCGGCCAAGGCGTAAGGGGGCGAAGCGACATGGAAGACAAGAAGCACATGCCAGCAGATAGCTGCAAGGCCAACGCCGAGAGCGCGACCCCCGCGGTCCCCTCCAACGCAGCCGCCGAGCGCGAACGCCTCGAGCCCGCCGCCGCCCGCCGTCACGCCCGCCGCGCGCGTGCCTACATCGCGCTCGTCATGGTGGCGCTCGCCGCCACCTTGGGCGCCGCGACCTACGCCTGGTTTACCAACAACATGAAGGTCAACACCAACTCGGTGAGCGTGCACAGCGACACGTCCAAGCTGGTGCTGGAGCAGGGCGATGCCGATCGTGGTAGCTGGTCGCAGCAGGGCGACGTTTCCTTGACTTCTAACGCGAGCGGTGCCGTGACACTCTACCCGGTCTCGACCTTTGACCTCAACGGCTTTGCCGCCTGCGCACAAAACAACTCAGCCGGCGATGCCACGGTGTTTGAACAGGCAAAAGACAACGGCTCCGCGTTCTACCATGGTTGGATCGATCTGCGTCCCACCATTACCGGAACGGGTGCCAGCAAAGTAAAGGGCAGGGTCAACTTGTATCTGGCCGAATCGCTGGTCCCGCAGGGCGCCAACGCCGAGCTGCTGCGCGCGGCCCGCGTGGGCATTAAGATCTCCAGCGGCAACCAGGTGCTCGCCACCAACATCTTTGAGCTCGACAGTTCCGACAGCGGCCATCGCGGCGAGCATCCCACGACCGCCCCGGCTGGCCTTGCCGGCTACGCCGATGGCATGCTCCTGGGCTGGCAAAACGGCCAGCTCGCTTGCGGTGCCAACGTGACGCAGGACCCGGCCGCTTATACGCTGGACACGAGCGAGACGGCCGAGCGCCCGCAAAACTCGCTCGCCACGCTGGCGCTGGGCCAGATCTATCGCCTGGACATCTATTACTACATCGAGGGAACCGACCCCGATAGCGCCGACTACCTGCATCAAGACCCGGGCACCCTGCACCTGGCGCTCTTTGCGACCCTGGACGGTGAGTAGCCATGACGCGTAAGCAACCCGCCGCCAGCTGCACGCCCGCCACCGGCAAGCCCGCCGGCGCCGCCGCGCCCGCCGAAACCGACCTGCGCCGCAAGCTCACCACCACTGTGGTGCTGGTGCTGTTTGCCCTGGTGGCAATAGCCATGGCAACCTTTGCCTGGTTTTCCATCGCCGATAGCGCCAAAACCCGCATGCTCATGATCGACGCCAACGCCGACGGTTCGCTGCGCTTTGACCTGGACGAGCATGCCACGTTCGACGAATACGTCCACAGCCTGGGCTTCGACCAGATCTCGGCGCGCATCGCCAGCGAAAAGGGCGTGGACATCGACGCGTCCAAGCTCAAGCCCGTCACCACGAGCGACTACCAGACCTTCACCTTCGAAGACGGCTCTACCGCCGACCCCGCCACCGGCGCCTACCTGGAGTTCACGCTGCACTTTATGAGCAGCACGGACTTGCGCGTTCGCCTGACCGGGCAGGACGGCGACGGCGGCGTGTCCGGCACGCGGTTTAGCTCCGACACGCAGGGCATGGCCAGCGCCATGCGCATGAGCTTTACCGCCGATGGCCACACCTGGGTCTACAACCCCAACGGAGGCGGGGGCTCGTCTGGTGCGGCCACCGTCTTTGGGCTCGACTCGGGAGCAGCGAACGCTGCCAGCGACATGTTCGACCTAATAAAAGATACGGACAAGCCGGTAACCGTTCGCATATGGCTCGAGGGAACGGACCCAAATTGCACTAATATGCTAAAGGGAGCTAACTATTCGGTTTCGATGCGCTTTGAGGGCATCGAAGAACAGTAGATATGCACGGCGGCCACCGGGCCGCGCACGACCTAGTCAGACACGGTAGTAAGGGACATCATGCAATCTGTTAAAAAAGCCGCACCCATCGCACTGAGCGTCGTCATGTGGATCATCATCCTGGTAGCGGCCCTGTACGCGTTCACCACGCTCGCCACGCGCGAGGACGGCAGCGTCTCGGACATCGCCGGCTTCACCCCGCTCGCCGTGCAGTCCGACTCCATGGCGCCCACGTTTAACAAGGGCGACCTCATCGTCATCCAAAAGTGCGACACCTCCAAGCTCGAGGTGGGCGACATCGTGACGTTCCACACCATCATCGACAACGAGTACGCGCTCAACACGCACCGCATCGCCGCGATCGACGAGGTCAACGGCATGCGCAGCTTTACCACCAAGGGCGACAACAACGACGTGGCCGATACGCACATCATCAGCGACGGAGACATCGTTGGTAAGTACCTGTTCGCGTTGCCGCAGATGGGCAAGGTCATGGACTTCCTGTCCAGCTCCATGGGCTTCCTCATCGTGATTGTCCTGCCCATGCTGCTGTTCTTTATCTACCAGGTGTATCACCTTATCGTGGTGGGCATGAACCTTAAGCGCGCTATGGCCGAGGAGGACCGCCTGGCCGCCGCGGCTGCCATCGTGGACGCCGAGGGCAAGGGTGACACCGCCACCGTTGCCGCCGATAACGCCGCCGAGCAGCTCGCCCAGGCCGAGGCCAAGCTCGAGGAAGCCCGTCGTTTAAAGGCCGAGGCCGAGGCGGCGATGAACGCGACCAAGCAGGAGGATACCGACGGTGAGTGAGTTTCTGGGATTTGCCTGGGAGCTGCTGGCAAAGGTCGTCTATAACGTCGTTGCCGTCGTGAGCTCTATCCTTAACCTGCTGGTGTTTGGCTGGGTTGAGTACTTCAACATCTTTATGACCTACTTCACCACGTTTGACCTGGTGGGCAAGATCGGTGCGGTCATTCTGTTTGCCATGCTCATCGCGGTTCCCGTGCTGATCGTGGCCATTCTGGTCCACCGCTACCGCATCAACCGCCGCCTGCATCGCGACGACACGTCCAACAAGGCGCTCTATCGCGAGATCGGCCGCCTGAACAAGCAGGTGCTCGACCTTATGGACGAGAAGAACAAGCTGCTGGCGCTCAAGGTCAATGCCATGGGCGGCACCAAGCAGATTCCGTACGTGGGTGCCTCGGCCCTGGCCGACGACCACCTGCCCACGGTGGGCAACGTGGTGGGCGCCGCTGCGGGCGCCGGTACGGCTGCTGGCGAGGGCGCTGCGGCGACGGCCGTCATGTCGGGCAACGCGTCGCTCGCGCTCGATGGCGAGGGCGTCAAGGATGCCGCGGCCGCCATGGCCAAGGCCACCGTCGAGGCCAAGACCCTTGCCGAGGAAAAAGAGATCGCCCAGGCCAACCGCTTCCCCAAGCTGTCCCTTGTGGACCTTAAGTACCGCGACTGGGAATCGCCGGCCTACGACGATGCCATCTCGCTGGAGGACTTTGTCGACAGCTTCCGCGCGTTCGCCTGCAGCCAGATGAAGCTCTACTACACGCCTGAGGTCATCCGCCGCTTTGTGGCCGGCATGGCCGCCTCCAAGCTGCTGATCCTGGAGGGCATCTCGGGTACTGGTAAGACCTCGCTGCCCTACAGCTTTAGCCGCTATCTGGATAACCCCGCGACCATCGTGTCGGTGCAGCCGAGTTTTCGCGATCGCACCGAGGTACTGGGCTACTTTAACGAGTTCTCCAAGCGCTTTAACGAGACCGAGTTCCTCCGCGCCGTGTACGAGGCGGGCCTTCGCCAGGACCCGTCCATGATCGTGCTTGACGAGATGAACCTCGCCCGCGTGGAGTACTACTTTGCCGAGATCCTGTCGGTGCTCGAGATGCCCAGCCACGACGAGTGGGTACTCGATCTGGTCCCCACCCAGTGGGCCGCCGATCCCAAGGCTCTGCACGACGGCAAGCTCACCATCCCCGACAGCCTGTGGTTCATCGGCACGGCCAACAACGACGACTCCACCTTTACCATCACGGACAAGGTGTACGACCGTGCAATCCCCATCGAGCTCAACGAGCGTGCCGACGCGTTTGAATGCGAGCCGCACGAGCGCGTGCACGTGACGGCCGACCACCTGCAGTATCTGTTCCAAAAGGCTAAGGTCGAGTACGTAATCGACGACGAGCTGCTCCAGAAGATGCACAAGCTGGACCAGTACCTGCAGACCCGCTTTAAGCTGGCCTTTGGTAACCGTATCATCAAGCAGATGTACGACTTTATCCCCGTGTACGTGGCGTGCGGCGGCACCGAGCTGGGCGGCATGGACTACATCATCGCCCGCAAGGTGCTCAAGAAGTTTGAGTCCATGAACGTGAGCTTTGTGCGCGACGAGATGAAGGGCCTGATCGAGTACATCGAGAAGACCTTTGGCGAGGGCGGCCTGCCCGATTCCGTCATGTACCTGCAGCGGATCCAGAACTTCTACTAATGGCGTAAGTGCGGGGCGGCGTGATGTCGCCCCGCCCCTTTCCGATCGATCCAATCTATGGAGTAACCCATGTCCGAGACCATTCAGGACCTCTATACCAGCTTCTCCGAGCAGATGGAGCCCATCCAGGAGGACAACCGCTACTTCCGCTATCTGTTTGAGATGGCGCAGGCCTCGTGCACCACGATCGAGCAGCAGCGCGAGGAGCTCGTCAAGGTGGTGGACGAGGAATGGATCAGCATGATCGAGGACTCGCTCGACGCCATCAACACCATTATCGAAAAGCCGCGGCGCTTTATCACCACCGAGGAAGAGGTGGTGCCGGTCTCGCTCGCCAAAAAGATCAGCGCCGACAGCGTCCGTCATCTGAGCCAGAACACGCAGTTTTTGGCGCCGAGCGACGATGGCGGCGTCCATCCCACGCGCATCCTCAACGTCAATACCGTCGAGACCTACGATCTGTACGAGAACCGCTTCATCTACCACCTGATTCAGCGCCTGCTGACGTTTGTGGACAAGCGCACCGACGTGATCTTTTGGTCGACGGGCAATGAGATCCGCAACCGCTTTAAGATGCACAGCAAGATCGACGACGCGTACGAAGAGATCGAGTATAACGTCGAGATGACGGTCAAAAACCGCCAGAGCTTTGCCGAGAACGACGCCGACAACATGGACGTCTTTATGCGCATCGACCGTGTGCGCCGTCTGGTCATGGCGCTGCGCGGCGCGTCGTTTTGCCAGATCATGAACGGGTGCAGCGCGGTCCGCAGCCCCATCCAGCGCACCAACCTCATCATGAAGGACCCCAACTACCGCAAGTGCTACCAGCTGTGGCAGTTTATGGAGCGCTACGACAAGGTGGGCTACAACATCGACGTGCAGCAGCAGTCACTGGCGTTCGATGACGAGTACATGGTGCAGATGTACACCAACCTCATTAACAACTACGCCGTCTTTAAGAGCCTGACCGACGACGAGCGCAACCTGCAGGAGCTCGAAAGCGTGCAACACGCGCCGGTGGCGCCCAAGTTTATTAAGGAGATTAAGGAGGTGCAGGTCGATAGCCCCGACCTGCCCGATGTCGAGGTCCGTCGCGTGTTTGTGGAGGAGGTCACGCAGGCCCAGCTCGATGCCGAGCAGGCGCTGGCCGAGGCCCGCGAGCAGATCGAGGA
This sequence comes from Collinsella sp. AM43-1, assembly GCF_003467925.1. NCBI lineage: Bacteria > Bacillati > Actinomycetota > Coriobacteriia > Coriobacteriales > Coriobacteriaceae > Collinsella > Collinsella sp. AM43-1. Next base: position 19,228 of record NZ_QSFR01000002.1, read on the forward strand.
GCTGCAGGGCCAGGTGAAATCCTGGAAGGTGCAGGCGCACGCGTTGACCGACGAGCGCGACGACCTGGTCGACGAGCTGGACGAGGCCAAGACGCGCGAGCTGGCGTTGACGCAGCGCGCTCAGATGGCCGAGGCTGATGTTGAGGAGCTGCAAGGTTCGCTGGAGGATGTCGAGGCGGGCAAGAAAGCTGCCGAGGAGGCTGCTGCCGAGGTGCGCTCGACTGCGGCGGCACAGCTTGAGCAGATGCGCGTCGAGGCCGATGACGAGGTCACGGCTGCTCACGCTGATGCCGATGCAAAGGTTGCGGCCGCCGAGCAGGCGGCCTCCGAGCAGATCGCGCAGGTCAAAAGCGATGCCGCTGCGGCCCTGGCTGCCAAGACGGCTGCCGACGCTGCCGAGCTGCAGGCCGCCAAGGACGCTGCTGCGGCCGAGCTCGCCGCCGTGCGTGAGGCCTCTGCCAAGGAAGCGGCTGCACTGCATGCCAAGCTGGACGCCGCCAAGCTGCAGATCGAGGAAGTGCGGCTGGCGGCCGAGCGCGATGCCCGTGCCGCGCAGGAGGCTGCCGACGTCGCCGCGGCCGAGGCGGAGCAGGCGCTTGCCGACACCGTTGCCGCTGCCGAGGAGAAGGTTTCCGCCGCTCAGCAGGCGGCCGATGCCGCAATCGATGCCGCCCGCGCGGCCGCCGATTCTGCGGTGGAGCGGGCCGCGGTGGATGCCAGCGAGAAGGTCGCCGCTGCCGCTGCCGAGCGCGATGCCGCCGCGCGTGCCGCCGAGGAGGCTCATGCCGACGCCGACGCGCGTGCCGCCGCAGCCGAGCTCGAGGCAGGGGAGCGTATTGAGCAGGAACTCGCCGCCGCCAAGGCCGCGCACGAGCGCGAGCTCGAGGCCGCTCGCGCGGAGATGCAGCAACGCTTGGACTCGTTGGCACACGAGCTGGAGCAGTCCGAGCGCGATCGCGCCCGCGCCGAGCGCCGTGCCGAGGGCAACAGCCTGTCGCGCTATCTGCTGGCTCGCTTGCGCGGAGAGGCCGCCGAGGGCGATGTCGCCACGACCGTTGAGGGAGATGAGACCGACGTTTCGGCATCTGACGCCACTGACGTCGAGCCTTCCGCAAAGGACGCCGACAAGTGATGAAGCACGTGCTCCGCGTGATCAACGTGTTGGCGACCGTGGTGATCCTGGTCGCTTTTGTGGTGCTGCTGCGCACGGTGTTCACGCCCGCCGGCGAGATTCCCACCATCATGGGCTACGGCTTTATGCGCACGCTGACCGGCTCGATGGAGCCGGCGATTCCCGTGCATTCGTTTATCGTCGTCGATACCGACAACAGCCAGGCCTACCAGGTCGGCGACATCATCACCTTCCATTCGTCCGATGACGCGCTGGAGGGTTCGCTCAACACGCATCGCATCGTTGCCGTGGAGGATGCGGCCGACGGCACGCCGGTTTACCGCACCAAGGGCGATGCCAATCCGGTCGAGGATGCTGCGCCCGTGCCCGCCGCCGACGTGGTGGGGCGCGTGGTCTTTGTCTCGGCGGGGCTGGGCGTGGTGGTCTCGTTGCTCACCAATCCGCTGCTGTTCTTTCCGCTTATCGTGGTGCCGCTGATCGTGCTGCTGGTGCTCGAGATTCGCCATATGGTCAAGACAACGCAAGAGGTGGCACGCGCCGAGGACGAGGCCGCCTTGCGAGCCGCCGTTGAGCAGATTCGCGAAAAGCGCCGTCGCGAGCAGGAGGGCCGGGACAGCGACAAGGACCGGGACGATGGCGAGCATGCTGAGGGAAGTGCGGAAGCCGCCTCCGGCGCCCTAGACGATTCCAACCACTCGGCATAGCTTATCCGCGCCTTTCGTCCCTACAGTTTGGACGCTCGTATATGTTCTGAATCGTCCGCATTTCCATATCAATATTCGTGCTACAGTTTGAGCGCTTTGTTGCCAATTGATTTCGGGGGAGTGGAATGGAGCAGGAGCGCACGGCGCAGCACGCACGCGAAAAGGCTTCGGTACCGATGACGGCGGCGGCCGATTTTGTCGTGCCCGAGGGAACTGACGAGCTGAGCCGCAGCACCCGCCGCGCATGGCGCGACCGCCTCAACGACGCCCAGGCGCGCAAGATGGCCCTGGGTACGCTCGCCGCGTTTGTCGGCGGTACGTTTTGGGGTTTTTCCGGCACCAGCGCCAGCTACCTCTTTGACGTGTGCCATATCGAGACGTTTTGGCTGATGAGCGTGCGCCAAGTTATCGCTGGCCTGCTCTTTATGTTCGTTGTGCTCAGAAAAGACCGCGACCGCTTGATCGAGCTGTGGACTACCCCCGCCGATCGCAAGCAGCTCATTCTGTTTACGATTTTTGGTCTGCTGTTCAACCAGCTTTGCTATCTGTCAGCCGTGCGCCTGACCAACGCGGGCACCGCGACCGTCTTCCAGTGCCTGCAGCTGGTGGTCGTCATGGGGTATGCCTGCGTCACCGCGCATCGACTGCCGCGCACGCGCGAGGCGCTTGGCATTTTGCTCGCTTTGGGCGGAACGTTTTTGATCGCCACGGGCGGCGACCCCAGTACGCTCAGCATCTCGCCGATGGGTCTGCTTGCGGGCCTTTTGTGCGCCGTGGGCGGTGCCTGCATAGCAATCATCCCTGCCGGAATCCTCAACAAATACGGAAGCCCGGTCGTCACGGGCTCGGCCATGCTTTCGGCGGGAATCGTGATGAGTATCTTTACCCAGCCGTGGGCGCATATGCCGGCGCTCGGGCCCTCGGGTGTCGGTGCACTCGCGATATTTATTGTGGTGGGGTCGTTCTTCGCCTATATGTTCTACATGCAGGGCGTTAAGGAGATTGGCTCGGTGCGCGCGAGCCTCCTTGGAACCATGGAGCCGGTTTCGGCCACCATCACCAGCGCCCTTATGCTGGGAACGGTGTTTTTGCCCACCGACCTGGCGGGCTTTGCCATGATTATCGCGATGGTGTTCCTCACGGTGTAGCTGGCGCCAAGACGGAAAAGGTGCTGTGCCACATTTTCGCCAATTGATGTCCGTGTCTGGAGTTTAGCTGTCGATGCTCAAAATGCCATAAACTAGTAACGTTATGGACTTTTTCATTGCGACTCAATTGCGAGGATTTCTTTATGGCTGGTAATCACTTTAAGGGCAGCGATAGCGGCCGTCCTGCAGTTCCGCCGCGTCCGAACGGGGCTGGTAAGGCCGGCACGCCGGGCGGCGCTGGGCAGGGCGGTTCCGGTAAGCGCGTGTCCCCGGGCGAGACGGCGATGTTTACCGCTCTGTACGAGCAGTCTCAAAAGGCAAAAAAGACCGGCCGTGCAAGAGGGAATGTCTTTGCGGGCGGTGCGACCTCCACGTCGCAGCCGAGCGGGGCTCCTTCGGTACCTGCGAACAACGCAAGTGCCGCCAACGCCGCGAATGCCGCCGGCAACGTTAATGCCGGCAAGGCAGCCAACAATACCCCCTCTGCCGGTGGCGCGGGGCTTACGGGTAACCTTGGCACGATTTACACCGGCGCCTCCGAGACCGGCACGTTCGCCCGCCTGGATGATAGCGGTGCCCAGTTTGCGGGCTCGGGTTCCAAGGAAGATTATTACGATTTTGGCTTGAACTACGGTAGCGACGCTTCGTCGAGTTCGACCTCTGACGGTCTGGTCCGTCATCGCCATCGCAAGGGCGAGCGCAAAAAGCGTCACACTGGCGCCATTATTGCCGCTGTAGTCGCGGTGCTTCTCGTTGTGCTTGGCGCAAGCGGCTTTATGCTGCTTAACTCGGCAAAGACCGTAAAGAGCGAAGCGAAGGAGGCTGTCGAGATCGTCGGTGGCCTTAAGGACAAGGTCACGTCGGGCGATTTTTCGACGCTGCCTGACGACGCGAAGAAGATCGATGAGCTCTGCGACAGCATGAAGGCGGAGACCTCGAGCCCGCTGTGGACGGCGGCTTCGTTTATCCCGGTGTATGGCAGCGACATCAATGCGGCCCGCACCATGATCGACGCCCTGTCCGATGTCTCGAGCAATGCGCTGGTTCCCATGGCCGATAACCTTTCGCAGGCCACGCCCGGCAAGCTGTTTCAGGACGGCATGATTAACGTGTCCGCGCTGCAGGCGGTCGCCGATTCGCTTTCCAGCAGCTCGAAGGTGTTCAAGAGCGCCAACGAGAAGATCCAGGGCATTGGCGATACTCATATTTCCCAGGTGACCGAGCTGGTCGATAAGGCCAAGGACGGCTTTGCCACCCTCAACGGCGCGGTTGACGCGGCGGAGAAGGTCGCCCCCGTCCTTCCCCAGATGCTCGGCGCCAACGGCCAGACGCGTAACTACCTTGTGTACGCCATGAACAACGTCGAAATTCGTGCCTGCGGCGGCTTTGGCGGTTCGCAAGGTTTGATTTCGGTCACCGACGGCCAGATGTCGATTGGCGAGTTTGTTCCCCGCATTGGGCTCAGTGAGGATGAGGCAGTCGAGAGTGTCGACGAAGAGGATGAGGCGCTGTTCGGCAACCACAGTAACCTGTACAACTCGGGCAATACCTATTCGCCTGATTGGCCCCGCAACTCGCAGCGTGTCGCCGCGCTGTGGAAGTCCCAATATGGGCAGGACGTTGATGGCGTCGTCGGCATCGACCCGGTGTTCCTGCAGTATCTGCTGGGCCTGGTCGGTAACGTGTCGCTGCCCGACGGAACGGTTGTCGACGGCACCAACGCCGCAAAGGTCCTCATGCACGATGTGTACTGGAACTATCCGGTCGAGGAATCGGATGGCATCTTTGCGGCTGTTGCCAGCGCCGCCTTCGACAAGATTCTCGGTGGCATCGGTGACGTCGACGTTACAAAGCTTGTCGGTGCATTCGAGCGCGGTGCCGAAGAGGGCCGTCTGATTGCTTGGATGAGAAACGATGATGAGCAGAATGCCATCAAAGAGACGGGCATTGACGCTTCTCTGCCCGATCCGGATGATCCGAGTGCCGAGCCCGTTGCCGGCGTTTACTTTAACAACCTGAGCTTCTCCAAGCTCGACTGGTACCTGAACGCCGATACGCAGATTGGCCAGGGCGTCAAGAACGGCGACGGCACGTGCTCGTATCGCATCACCGTTACCCTGACGAACATCATGACGCAGGAGGAGGCAGGCAAACTGCCCGACTACGTCGCGGCGAGCGCGCCCGATGCCGCGCGCGACGACGAGCGTCTGAATGTCTCGTTGTTTGCCCCGACGGGCGGCAACATTACTGATCTGACCGTCGAGGGCACCCAGTTTGGTCTTGGCGCCGCTACGTGGCATGGAATCCCCTTCTATTCGGGCACCGTTGACCTGCATGCTGGCGAGACGACGACGATCACATATACGCTGACCACGTCAGCCGAGGCGGGGGACAAGCCGCTTACGCTGCGTCAGACTCCTACATGCCAGGCGGCTCGCGACAGCGCGTCGGCGTAGGGTTTTTCTGGTAGCGCAGATAATCGAGTACCATTTTGGGGCGGACAGGCAATCTGTTCGCCCCTATTTTGTAAGGAGAGCGCATGAAGTACTTTGGCACCGACGGCTTTCGCGGTGAGGCTAACGTTGGGCTGACGGTAGAGCACGCTTATAAGATTGGCCGTTTTGTGGGCTGGTATTACGGCGCCAACCGCGAGCGCAAGGCGCGTGTCATCGTGGGTAAGGACACGCGTCGCTCGAGTTATATGTTCGAGGCGGCGCTGGTGAGTGGCCTGGTCGCGAGCGGTGCGGACGCCTATATGCTGCACGTGATCCCCACGCCGGGCGTAGCGCATCAGACCGTGGAAGGCTGCTTCGATTGCGGCATCATGATCAGCGCGAGCCACAACCCGTTTTGCGATAACGGCATTAAGCTCGTCAATAGCGACGGTTTTAAGATGGACGAGGACGTACTGGAGCTCATCGAGGAGTACGTCGATGGCAAGAGCGAGGTGCCGCTGGCCACGGGCAACCACATCGGCGCCACGGTGGACTATATGCAGGGCCGCAACCGCTACATCGCTTCGCTCATCGCCAGCGCGAACTTTTCGTTGCAGGGCGTCAAGATCGGTATCGACTGCGCCAACGGCTCGGCTTCCTCGGTGGCCAAGCCGGTGTTTGACGCGCTCGGTGCCGACGTGCGCGCGATCAACGCCGCGCCCGATGGCTTTAACATCAACGTCGACTGCGGCTCCACGCATATGGAGCGCCTGCGGCGCCACGTGGTGGAGCAGGGCCTGGACGTGGGCTTTGCCTATGACGGCGATGCCGATCGCTGCTTGGCCGTTGACGAGCGCGGTCGCGTGGTAGACGGCGACCAGATCCTGTACGTGTGTGGCGTGTATCTGAACAAGCACGGTCGCCTTTCGGGCGGTACCGTGGTGCCGACGATCGCCAGCAACTTTGGTCTGGTCAAGTCGCTGGAGCTTGCCGGACTGAGCGCCGTGACCAGCGGCGTGGGCGACCGTCACGTGTATGCCAAGATGCGCGAGGGCGGCTACAGCTTGGGCGGCGAGCAGACGGGCCATACGATCTTTGGCGATATCGAGCGCACGGGCGACGGCATTATGACCTCGCTGCGCGTGATGGAAGTGATTCGTGCCGAGCGCGAGACGTTCTCGCAGCTCACGGCTCCGTGCAAGCTGCTGCCGCAGGCGCAGGTTGCCGTGCGCGTAGCGGATAAGGACGCCGCGCTCGAGAACATGGGCGTGCAGAACGCCATCGCCGAGGCCGAGACTGCGCTGGCAGGCGAGGGCCGCGTGCTCGTGCGCAAGAGCGGAACCGAGTCGGTTATCCGCGTGCTGGCCGAGGCGCCCGACCAAGCATCCGCCGATGCCGCCATGAAGCGCATCGCAAGTGCTTTGGAAGCTCTTTAGTTACGCTGTTTTACCAAACCGCGTAACTGCTCGACGCTGCAAACGGCCCCAAGCGGCAATCTGACATTCAATTTCACCCGGCACTTGGGGACGTTCCTATTGTGCCGGCATGAAAGGAACGTCCCCAAGTACCGGGTCTCTGGCTTAGATGAAAAAGGGGCGCCGCGGAACCAACCCGCGGCGCCCCCTTTGCGTTGGCGTGTCGCCTAAGCTTTACAGCTGATACAGCGTGGTGAACTTGTCCTGCAGGTAGCTGCAGTAGTAGCGGGCGTCAAAGGCCATGCCGCAGGCGCCCTTGATGAGTTCCGGCGCGTCTTTGGCGCGGCCCCACTGCCAAATGTGCTCGCCCAGCCAGGCGCGGACGGGTGTCAGATCGCCGCTCGCACAGGCGCCGTTGAGGTCGACACCGTCGCGGCACATGGCCGGCACAAACATGGCGTCGTAGGCGTTGCCCAGCGCATAGGTGGGGAAGTAGCCAAACGAACCGCCGCTCCAATGCGTATCCTGCAGGCAGCCGTGCGTGTCGTCGGGAACTGGAATGCCCAGGTACTCGTCCATAAAGCGATTCCAAAGCACGGGGATGTCCTTGGCCGTGGCTTCGCCGGCAAACAGCATACGCTCAATCTGGTAACGCACCATAATATGCAGCGGATAGGTGAGCTCGTCGGCCTCGGTGCGGATCAACGACGGCTGCGCGATGTTCACGGCGCGGTAGAGCGTGTCTTCGTCGACGTCGCCGTAGACCTCGGGCGCGTGACGACGCAGCACCTCGAGCAGCGGTCCCATAAAGGCGCGGCTGCGACCAACGGTGTTCTCAAAGAAGCGGCTCTGGCTCTCGTGGATGCCCATGGAGGTGCCGCCCTCCAAGCACGTGCGCGCATAGGCGGGATTGACGCCCAGCTCGTACATGGTGTGCCCGGCCTCGTGGATGATGCTGTAGACGTTGGAGATGCAGTCGTCCTCGTAGATGTGCGTCGCGATGCGCGCATCACCCACGGCAAAGCCCTCGCTAAACGGATGCTCGGTAAAGGCAAGCGTGGTGTCGTCCAGGTCCAGGCCGACAAGCTTCATAAGGTCGAAGCTCATGGCGCGCTGGGCAGCCTCGGGCACGTGGGCGTGCAAAAAGTCGGCAGCCGGCTGCTGGCCGCGCTCGCCGATGGCGTGCACGAGCGGCACGACCGTGGCCTTGACCTCATCGCAAAACGCATCGAAGCTCTTGGCGGAAAGGCCGCGCTCGTACTGGTCGAGCCAAACGTCGTATGGATCGCGCTTGGGGTCCATGAGCTCGGCCTGATGCTTAAGTTGGGCGACGATTCTATCCACATAGGTCTCAAAGCTCGCCCAGTCGTTGGCTGCCTTGGCCTTGTGCCACACGGCGTCCGCCTCGCAGGTGAGCCTGGTCCAGGCCTCGGCTTCTTCGGTGGGGATGGCACTGGCCTCACGTTGATCGCGGCCGAGCACACGGATCTCGTCGAGCAGCTGAGGGTCGTCGATTTTGCCGCCGGCGACGGTCTCGCGCGCCAGCGAGCGCACGAGCTCAACGGACTTCTCGCTGGTCAGCAGCTTGTGATGCTCGCCGGCAAGCGTGCCCATGGCGTCGGCACGCGCTGCTGCGCCGTTGGCAGGAGCAATCGTCGCTCCATCGAACTCGGCAATCTTGAGCAGGTACTCGCGAGTCCACAGCTTGCCTTCGAGCTTGCGGAGCTTCTTGATGCTCTTGCCCGCCTTGGCCTTCTTATCGAGTTTCTTTCCCATACCTATATCCTTGATCTCGCAGGTCGAGCGCCACGGGTGGGCGCGCGGCCAGTTTGCACAGCTACCTGCCTTGTACCCAGCACGAACAAAACGGAACGCGGCGATACGCCCACACAATGTGGTATCCTGTAGCCCAATGCGTTGACGGAGAGGGTTTTGCCCGCCGCGTCGCCGGCAAGAGAGGGAAGGTCATGGGCTGCAAGCCTTCCTGCGGTGGCAAGGGCCAAGCGTTCACTCCCGAGCAGCGACCTCAACGGGCGCGCGGCTAGCGGCGGCGAAGCCCCAGTAGGGAAGCCGTGAGCCTCGCGATAAGGGGCGCAGAGTGGGCACGGCGGGCCAGACATCCGCCGGGTCAAACAAGGTGGTACCGCGGAATTCAACCGTCCTTGGGCAATGCACACGCCCGAGGACGGTTTTTTATTACCGAACCGGGCCGCGTTTTCACAACGCCAGACGGCGGCAGCCGCCTCGGCAAACGGAGAGCGCGAGAGACGAAAGGGAAGACATGAGTCTGATTGATGATCTGGTCAAACTCGAGGAAGAGGCCAAGGAGCTCGTCGCAGGCGCCGACGACGCAGCCAAGCTCGAGGCTGCGCGCGTTGAGCTGCTCGGCCGCAAGGGGCGCATCACCGGCCTGATGCGCATGATGGGCAAGCTCGCCCCCGAGGATCGTCCCGTGATGGGTAAGCGCGCCAACGAGATGCGCCAGCTGATCGAGGGCATGCTCGACGAGCGCAACACCGAGATGAAGGCCGCCGCCCTCAAGCACGCGCTCGAGCACGACGCCGTCGACATCACGCTGCCGGGCATCCGTCCGCAGATCGGTCACCAGCACCTGATCAAGCAGATCATCGAGGAGGCCGAGGACATCTTCTGCGGCATTGGCTATACCGTCGAGTCTGGCCCCATGGTCGATACCTCCTACTACAACTTCACCGCGCTCAACGCCCCCATGGATCACCCGAGCCGCTCGGCCCGCGATACCTTTTACGTGGTCGACAATAACCCCGGCAGCGTCGCGCACCCCGAGGCCCACGCCCACGGCGAGTCCGACGTGCTGCTGCGCACCCAGACCTCGGGCGTGCAGATCCACACCATGGAGTCGCAGAAGCCGCCCATCTACATGATCTGCCCGGGCACCGTCTACCGTCCCGACACGGCCGACGCCTGCCACCTGCCGCAGTTCAACCAGATCGAGGGCCTGGTCGTCGACGAGGGCATCACCTTTGGCGATCTTAAGGGCACGCTCGACTACTTTGTTAAGTGCATGTTTGGCGAGGACCGCAAGACGCGCTATCGCCCGCACTTCTTCCCCTTCACCGAGCCCAGCTGCGAGGTGGACGTGAGCTGCCACGTGTGCGGCGGCAAGGGCTGCAACTTCTGCAAGCACAGCGGCTGGATCGAGATCCTAGGCTGCGGCATGGTCGACCCCAACGTCCTGATCAACTGCGGCATCGACCCCGAGAAGTACACCGGCTTCGCCTTTGGCATTGGCGCCGAGCGCGTCGCGGCCCTGCGCTACGACCTGCCGGACCTCAGAACGCTCATGACGGGCGATATGCGCTTCTTGAACCAATTTTAAGTTGACCTGTCCCGGCGGCTTCCCGAGCCACCGCACCTTGCCTTTCAATCGTCGGTTGCGTACCTAAGTACGCGGCCCTCCTCTTTCAAGGCAATCTGCGGCACCTCGGAAACCCGTCTCCGTAGCTGGAGTTTTTCGTCTGTTTATTGCAGGCGTTACAGATGAAAGGAGACCAGTTAGATGCGCGTTTCTTACGACTGGCTCAAGACCATGATCGATATTCCGGAGGATCCCAAGACCCTTTCGGACGAATATATCCGTACCGGCACCGAGGTCGAGGCGATCGACACCGTGGGCGAGTCCTTCGACCACGTGGTGACCGCCAAGGTGCTCACCAAGACCCCGCACCCCGATAGCGACCACATGTATGTGTGCTCGGTCGACGTGGGTGACAAGAACCTCGATGCCGACGGCAATCCCGCTCCACTGCAGATCGTCTGCGGCGCGCAGAACTTCGAGGCCGGCGACCACATCGTCACGGCCATGATCGGCGCAGTTCTGCCCGGCGACGTCAAGATCAAGAAGAGCAAGCTTCGCGGCGTCGTGTCCATGGGCATGAACTGTTCCGCACGCGAGCTCGGCCTGGGCGGCGACCACTCCGGCATTATGATCCTGCCCGAGGATACGCCCTGCGGCATGTCGTTTGCCGAGTATGTGGGCTCGAGCGACACCGTGCTCGACTGCGAGATCACGCCCAACCGCCCCGACTGCCTGTCCATGATTGGCATGGCCCGCGAGACCGGTGCCATCTTCGACCGCGATTTCCACGTTGAGCTGCCCGTCATCAAGGCGGAGACCGGCCGCGCGACCGACGACGAGCTTTCGGTCGAGATTGCCGACGAGGGCCTGTGCGACCGCTATGTCGCCCGCATCGTGCGCAACGTGAAGGTCGGCCCGTCGCCCGACTGGATGGTCAAGCGCCTTAACGCCCTGGGCGTGCGCCCGCACAACAACATCGTCGACATCACCAACTACGTGATGATGCTCACCGGTCAGCCGCTGCACGCCTTTGACCTGGACACCTTTGCCGAGCGCGATGGCCACCGTCGCGTGGTGGTTCGCGCCGCCCAGCAGGATGAGAAATTCACGACGCTCGATGGCGAAGAGCGCGTGCTCGACGCCGGCATGGGCCTCATCACCGACGGCGAGCGCCCCGTGGCGCTGGCCGGCGTTATGGGCGGCATGGATTCCGAGATCGAGGACGACACCGTCGACGTGATGGTCGAGAGTGCCTGCTTCAATGCCGGTCGCACCTCGCACACCAGCCGCGATCTGTCGCTGATCTCCGACGCCTCCATTCGCTTTGAGCGCCAGGTCGATGAGACCGGCTGCGTGGATGTCGCCAACGTTACCTGCGCGCTCATCGAGGAGATTGCCGGCGGCGAGGTTGCTCCCGGTTATGTCGACGTTTTCCCCGCGCCCAAGACCATCGACAGCATTAAGCTGCGCCTGGCCCGCGTGCACGCCATCTGCGGTGCCGATATCGAGCCCAACTTTATCGAGCGTTCGCTCACCCGTCTGGGCTGCACCGTCGAGCGCGACGGCGAGGACTTTATGGTTACCCCGCCGAGCTTCCGCCCCGACCTACCGCGCGAGATTGACCTGATCGAGGAGGTCCTGCGCCTATGGGGCATGGGCCGCGTGACGGCGACCATCCCGGCTGCCAAGAACCACATCGGCGGCCTGACCCGTGAGCAAAAGCTCACCCGCAAGGTCGGCGAGATCCTGCGCGCCTGCGGCCTCAACGAGACCACGACCTTTGGCTTTGCCGCCCCGGGCGACCTGGAGAAGATCGGCATGTCCACCGAAGGCCGCGGCTGCCCCGTGGTGCTCATGAACCCGCTGGTGGCCGAGCAGACCGAGATGCGTCGTTCGCTGCTGCCGGGCCTGCTGCAGTCCGTGGCCTACAACGAGGCGCACGGTACGCCCAACGTGCACCTGTACGAGGTCGGCAGCCTGTTCCACGGTCGCGAGAACGCCAGCCTGCCCAAGGAGACCAAGTCCGTGGCGGGTGTGCTCTCGGGCCAGTGGAGCGAGCAGTCCTGGAACATGAAGTACCGTAAGCTGCGCTTCTTCTTTGGCAAGGGCATTGTCGAGGAGCTGCTCGCCCAGCTGCGCATCGAGAAGGTTCGCTTCCGTCCCGTCGAGGGCGAGGGCTACGCTTTCTTGCAGCCGGGTCGTGCGGCCGAGGTTCTGTCCGGCGGAACCGTGCTGGGCTGGGTCGGCGAGATTCACCCCGAGGCGCGCGAGGCGATGGGCATCGATGAGGTCGTCGTTGCCTTTGAGCTCGATCTGGACAAGCTGATCAAGGGCGCCCGCAACCAGGAGAACTATCGCGAGTTCTCGCAGTACCCGGCCGTTGAGCACGACCTTGCCATTGTGGTTGACAACTCCGTGACCTGTGAGGATCTTGAGCGCCGCATTGCGAGCGCCGGCGGTAAGTTGCTCGAGGGCGTGCGCCTGTTCGACGTCTACCGCGATCCCATCCGCATCGGAGCGGGCAAAAAGTCCATGGCCTTTGCGCTTACGTATCGCTCCGACGACCACACGCTTACCAGCGAAGAGGTCGAGAAAGCGCACCAGAAGATTGTCACCAAGGTATGCAAAGGCGTAAACGGCGAGGTCCGCGGCTAGGGCTTGCGATGGGGGGCGTAGGGCCTGATGGCGGTTGCTGCGGAGCTCTGCGCGACCGCGGTGTTCGGAATAAGGCATCGCTGACCCTGCATATATGACACGCGCATTACAAAACGGCGTGCTGCTTTTGTGGCGGCGCGCCGTTTTGCTATCATAGCCTGCGGCGTGTTACGAATCATCTAGCTCGTAACACTGATGAAATGGTTCAAGCGGCGCTGCAATCCCATGTGCCGGCAACCGGGAGGCGTATATGCACATTCCAGATAACTACCTGTCCCCGCAGACCGATGCCGTTATGGCGGTGGCGATGGTGCCCGTATGGGTTCACTGCATCAAGAAAGTGCGCGCCACGCTCGATCGCGAGCATATGGCCTTTCTGGGTATTTGCGCTGCGTTCTCCTTTTTGCTCATGATGTTCAACGTGCCGCTGCCCGGCGGCACCACTGGTCACGCCGTCGGCGGCGCGCTCATCGCGCTGCTGCTGGGCCCCGAGGCCGCGGCCATCGCGGTTTCGGTCGCGCTGGCGTTGCAGGCGCTGCTGTTTGGCGACGGCGGTATCCTGTCCTTTGGCGCCAACTGCTTTAACATGGCCTTCGTGCTGCCGTTTGCCGCTGCTATCGTGTTCCGTGCGCTCAACAGCCGTTTGCACGACAAGAGCTGGGGCACCTCGGTTTCGGCCATCGTAAGCGGCTGGGTCGGCCTGTGCCTGGCGGCCCTGTGCGCGGCGGTCGAGTTTGGTATTCAGCCCATGCTCTTTACTAACGCTTCGGGCGCGCCGCTGTACTGCCCCTTCCCGCTGTCCATTGCCATTCCGGCCATGATGATTCCGCATATGTTGGTTGCCGGCGTGGTCGAGGGCGTGGCGACTGCCGCGATCTACGGCTTTATCAAGAAGACGGCGCCGAGCGTTATCGTCGGGCCCGAGGCCGTCGATGGCCAGCTTGCTGCCGAGGGCACAACCGCCAAGAAGACCTCGCTGGTCCCCACGCTCATCCTGGTCGCCGTGCTTGTCGTGGCTACGCCGCTCGGCTTGCTTGCCACCGGTGACGCCTGGGGTGAGTGGGACGCCGAGGGCGCCGCGATCGCCGTTCAGGAGGCTGGTGACGACAGTCTGCAGGCTTCGGTCGGTCTCGACACTCCGACCTTTGCCGATGCCCTGCCCACGGGCGATTATCTGCAGGCCTATTCCGAGGAGCAGGGCCTTGGCTTTGCCGGCCAGGCCGCGATGTATATTCTTTCGGGCGTGATTGGCGTGGCGGTGCTCACCATCGCATTCCGCCTGGTCTCGCTGACGGTCAAGGAAAGCGGTGCTCATGGCAATAGCCGGGCTGCCTAGTTGGCTTGCGGCCGAGGAGCGATACGAGCCCGCGGGGGCTCGGCATCGTGTGATGCAAAAGAACGTCCTGCACCTGGCGAGCCTGCTTGAGCGGGTTCGCCTGGGTGGAGGCGCGAACAAGGGCGGGTCGATGGTCGACCGCGCCCTTTCTTGCGTTTCGGCTCCGGTGCGCCTGTTAGGGATGTTCGTTTGCGTCCTGTGCGTGTGTCTGACGCAAAGCCCGCTGTACCTGATGTTGATGGCGGCGATCGCGTTGGTGCTCGTTGCCGTGCGCCCCGTACGCGGGCTGCGCGCTACCTTTGTGCCGGCGTTGGCTGCCGCGGGGTTTGCCGTGGTTCTGGCGCTGCCTGCCCTGCTGCTGGGTGCTTCTGCCTCGGGCGCCATGCTCAAGATTGCACTCAAGACGTTCATTAACGTGTCGCTGGTGCTGGGTGTTTCGTGGACGCTCACCTGGAGCCGCATGTCGGCGGCGCTTAAGATGCTGCACCTGCCCGACGAGGTCATCTTTACTTTCGATATGGCGCTCAAGCATATCGAGGTGCTGGGACGCACAGCGCACGATCTGTGCGAATCGGTCATGCTGCGCAGCGTCGGTTCCGCGCCTGCGGGTTTTTCGCGCACCGACTCGCTGGCGGGTATCATGGGCATGACGTTTATCAAGGCGATGGAGTGCAGTCGCGCGATGGACGAGGCTATGCTTTGCCGCGGCTTTGCCGGCGTGTACCCGGCGCCTGCACGCGCCGGGTTTGGCTGGCGCGATGCGGTCTATGCGGCCGGCGTGGTTCTGCTCGCCGTGTTGTGCGCGGTGCTGTAGGCGCTGCTGGTTCCGGCTGGGGATGCAACTAGGGAAGGGCGACGTTTTGACGATCGATATGAATAGTGCGGCGGGCACGAACGGTGCGGGCGGCGCCGAGGCCACGCCGCTCATCGAGCTGCGCGACGTGGTGTTCTCCTATGCGGGCCATACGGTTGTCGATGGTGTGTCGCTGCAGGTCGATCGTGGTGAACTCGTTGCCCTGCTCGGTCCCAACGGCTGCGGTAAGACGACGATTATGCGCCTTATTAACGGCCTTGAACTCGCGGACGCAGGGGCATACCTGTTTGACGGGCACGCGATCGACGCGGCGTTTCTAAAGGATTCCGCGGCCGCTCAGCGTTTTCATCAGCGCGTAGGTTTTGTGTTTCAAAATGCCGACGCCCAGCTGTTCTGCGCTACGGTGGGCGAGGAAGTTGCTTTTGGTCCCGCGCAGATGGGGCTGCCGGCAGACGAGCTCGAGCGCCGCGTGCGCGATGCCATGGAGCTGTTCCAGGTTGCCGATCTGGTCGATGCCTCGCCCTATCAGCTCTCGGGCGGGCAAAAGAAGCGCGTGGCGCTGGCTGCCGTCGTGTCGATGAACCCCGATATCCTGGTGCTCGACGAGCCTACCAACGGACTTGACGAGGACTCGTGCGACATCGTGGTCAACTTTCTACTGGCCTATGTTGCTGCCGGTAAGACGGTCTTGATGAGCACGCACCATCAGGATTTGGTACGACGCCTGGGTGCCCGCGCCATCTATATCGATCGATATCACCATGTGGTCGAGGCGCCGGTGTCTTCGTATGGAACCGAGAGCGGCGCTGCGGAATAGTTGCTGCGTAGAGCGTGCGTAGCGGCCCGCGCGGCTTTGCCGTGATGGTATAGTTATCCAGGTTTTTATGGGGGTGGCTATGCCAAGCTGGAACATTCATATCGCTCAGACGGAGCGTTTGCTGGAGTGCACCGGCGCGCTTGCCAATAGCGTGCGCGACCGCAATGCCTTTTTGTTTGGCTGCGTGGTTCCGGATATCTTCGTGGGCTATATGGTCCCTGGTATCGCTGATCCCATTCCGTATCGCATTACGCACTTTGCCAAGCCCGAGCCTATCCCTAAGCCTCGTGAGCATGAGTTCTGGGATACCTATGTGGCACCGTTGCTTAAAAGTTCGCCCACCGGTGCGCCGGCCGCGGCGACCTCGATTATCGAGGAACGCGAGCGACTGAATCGCGTGCACTATCCCCAGCGCTACAGGGATGCCGAGCCGGTTGTCGGTCCCGGCGCCTGTGAGTTCTCGCTTGCGTCCGAAGATGTGGCGCAGTCGTTGCTCGATTTAACGCTGGGCGTCTGGTCGCATCTGGTGGCCGATACCGTATGGAATACGCGCGTGAATCAGTACCTGGAGGCGCACGGCGGCAAGCTGTGCGAGGAATTCCGCATTAAAAAGCAAGGTGACTTTGACTGGTTTGGTAAGACGCTCGGCATTGTTTCCATCCCGCGTGCGACCGATCGTCTGTATACTGCGGCGATGCGTTTTGGGCAGTATCCCATCCATAAGGAGTATGTGCTCAAGACCATCGGCGTTATGCACGAGATTGTGCGCGAAAACCCCGGTGAGCCCGATCATCCGCCATACCGCCTGCTAACTGAGGAGTTTTTCGATGCAACGTTTACCGAGGTCATCGAGCTGACCGAGGTGGGCTTTGCGACTCGCGTTGCCGCTTCTGACGTCCCCGCAGTCCCTCTGATCACTAGCTGCTAGCTGGCCGGCTTGACGGCGAACAGCTCATCCCAATCGACCAATAGCTCCCGCCGCAGGGCATCTTCGGTGGTGCGTTCCTGATCGGTCTTTGGGATGTAGGGGAGCCCTGCCTTTTTATGGATGAGTTCGGCGATGTTGTTAAAGCTCTTCGTGTCTTTGATTTGCTCATAGGTTATCTGGATAACGTCATAGCCCATGCTTGTGAGGGCGGTGGTGCGCTCGGCATCGGAGAGACTTGCGGCTTCGCCATCGTGGGCGGAGCGGCCTTGGCATTCCAGGATGACGCCCATGCTGTCGGTGTTGCTCTCGATGAGGATATCGGCGTAGCAGCAGGTTTTGTCATACAGTGAGCGCGCGGCGTCGCTGAGTGGGATGCGCACGTTGTTTGCGATGTTGATACCCATGCCGCCCTCGTTGCGGGGGAGCGAGACAAGTATGGAGGTCTGTACTTCGAAGGGCGAGGCGGTCTGCCCCGTCATGTGCTCGGCCGCCCAGCGCAGTTGTTTAACGCCGCGCAGGCCTGCAGCCTGCTTGGCGAACGCGGCGATATCCGCCGCGCTGAGGAGCGGCGGGCGCTTCCACAAATTGGTGTCATTGCCCTTGGTGTCGACAACACGCTCCCAACCGCAGTTGGGTGGAATGAGCTTAAGCGAAATGGCTTCATCGAGTTGTTGTTGCGTTCGCTCGCAGGGCGTAAACACTGCAAAGGAGCCGCACATCTCGTAGCAAGCCATGAGTAACTGGTTGCGTGAGACCTGCGTGGCAAGGCTGAGCAACGTAAACTCGGGCGACGTGACATCAAATCCATGTTCAGTTTGCCTAAACGACCCGGGAGGCGGCTCTTGGGTCAGGAGGTGCGATTTAAACAGGCTTCGCGACCCGGATTGTACTCGAGTGAATACAAGCCTGTGAAGCGGTGCGTGAAGCAGGTCTTTTACAACTGCATGACTTCCGAGGCCGCAACATCTGCGATCCATATTGCCAAGGCTAATGGCGGGGTAAAGCCCTAATACCTGCGGCGGGATACGGTGATAGTAAAAAGCGGATTGACCGCATAGCGTCAGGTCCATGATATCCTCCTGGTCGAAATGTGCTTTTGGACCGTGCGATGCCAGCGTCAATTCGGAAGTATGCGGCAAAATCTGAACCCTGTGAGCAGACCTGGCTTTTGAGGCCAGTTTATCAGGCATTTTGTTGCGAAAAAACGGGGTGTGCTCGGAGGTCTCAGAATTTGCCGCATACTTCCGAAAACGCGGTCGATCTGGCTCTTGCTAAAACGATTTAGCAGCGTCGGGTAGGGTGTGGTTTCGCCATCGGGCGAACACTTTTAGCGCTTGGGACTTTATTTTTGGGCCTCGAAAGGTGGATTTCGCGCTTTTGGTAAAGAAATGGGTGCGTGTTTTGCCGTGTGCCGGCATTGACACAGAAAAAGGGCCCGGAAGGCAATGCCTTCCGGGCCCTTTGCAATGCAAATCTGCTTGCAAGTACGATTTAGCGGACCTGAGCGACGTAAGCGACGTTGGTCGAGGAGACCTTGTCCTCGAGCTGGACGCTCATGCGGGGATCGCCGGCGGTAGCGACGGTCAAATCGCCAGCCTCGACGTAGCCGAGCTCCTTAGCGGTCTCGATCGCCTTGACGATCGTGCCGTTGACGGTGCCCTGGGTAATCTCGGCCTGGTGCGGGATAACGCCCCAGTACATGATCATCTGCTGGACGGCCCACTCGTGGCGGGAGAACGCGCAGATCGGCATGTTGGGACGGAAGTGCGAGATCAGGCGTGCGGTACGACCGGTTGTCGTCGGCACGGTGATGCACTTGGCGCCAACGGTGGTGGCCATGTTCACAGCGGACATACCCACAACGTTGTTGACGACGCGGGTGCCGTGAGCGTCGGCCGGAACCTCGAGCGGAGCGTGGGCCGGGAGGTACTTCTCGGTCTCGAGAGCAATGCTGGCCTGCATCTTAACGGCCTCGACCGGGTACTTACCGGCAGCGGACTCGCCAGAGAGCATAACGGCGTCGGTGCCGTCGTAGATGGCGTTAGCAACGTCGGCAACCTCGGCGCGCGTCGGGCGCGGGTTCTGCTGCATGGAGTCGAGCATCTGCGTAGCGGTGATAACGGGCTTGTAGGCCGCGTTGCACTTGGCGATGATCTCCTTCTGGATGTGCGGAACGAGCTCGGGCTTGATCTCGATACCCAGGTCGCCACGGGCGACCATGATGCCGTCGGAAGCCTCGAGGATCTCGTCGAAGTTCTCGACGCCCAGGGCGCACTCGATCTTCGGGAAGATCGTCACGTGCTCGCCGCCGTTCTCGCGGCAAAGCTTGCGGATGCCACGGACGGACTCGCCGTCACGGATGAAGGAAGCGGCGATGTAGTCGATGTTCTCGGTCAGGCCAAAGAGGATGTCCTGACGATCGCGCTCGGTGATGGCGGGCAGCGAGATGTTGACGTTGGGCATGTTGACGCCCTTGCGCTCGCCGATCAGGCCGTCGTTCTTAACGACACAGGTCATGTCCTGGCCACTGACGGACTCGACCTCGAGGGCAACCAGGCCGTCATCGATCAGGATGAGGGAGCCCTTCTCGACCTCGGAAGGCAGAGCCAGGTAGTCGAGGGAGATGTGCTCAGCGGTGCCGTGGAAATCCTCGGACGTGGGCTGAGCGGTGACGACGATCTTATCGCCGGTCTTGACGGCAACCTTCTTGCCGTCGACCAGAAGGCCGGTGCGGACCTCGGGGCCCTTGGTGTCGAGCAGGATGCCGACGGGCAGACCGAGCTCCTTGGAAATACGGCGGACGCGCTCGATGCGACCGTGGTGCTCGTCGTAGGAGCCGTGCGAGAAGTTAAAACGGGCGACGTTCATGCCCGCCTTGATCATCTCGCGGATGGTCTCGTCGCTATCGCAGGCGGGACCCATGGTGCATACAATCTTAGTGCGCTTGTACATTCAGACCTCCATCTGACATCGTCTTGCGCTGATAGATAAACCATAAGAAATAAAACCGTGTTGATTATAACGAAATGCTGACCGAATACCCCATAAAATCGACCGTATGCCGAATTAGAAGTTCATTTTTTGCGGGATAAACGGTATATGAGAAAATTTACCAACCGCTCTAACCGCTGCTATCTGGGCGATATGTCAGTTTGGCGATGTGCCGAAGAAAAAACGTTTTACCAATGTTGAGCATCACACGGTCTGCACCGTTGCGTGCGGACCATATTTCCAAACCGATTGTTTTGGCTAGACGCGTCGCTTTGGGGTACCATAGCTCCACTATCAACTGCCGCTCAGCACGGCAGCCTTGATGAGCCCTTGCCCTTCTCCTGGGAATTATGATCGGGCATCAATCTGCTGAGTGGCCCGAATCCCAGGAGGGGACTCTATATGCAAAAGGAATACCTGTCCGCCGCGGCGGAGGTGCTCAGCGACCAAGGTGTCGATGAGAACCTCGGCCTGAGCAACGACGAGGCGTCTTCGCGCCTCGCCAAGACAGGCCCTAACAAGCTCGAGGAAGCTGAGAAGACGCCGCTGTGGAAGCGTTTCTTTGAGCAGATGGCCGACCCCATGGTCATCATGCTGATCGTTGCCGCCGTCATCAGTGCGCTCACGGGCATGGTCAAGGGCGAGCCCGACTTTGCCGATGTTGCCATCATCATGTTCGTCGTTATCGTCAACTCGGTGCTGGGCGTGGTCCAGGAAGCCAAGAGCGAGGAGGCCCTCGAGGCCCTGCAGGAGATGAGTGCGGCGCAGTCCAAGGTGCTGCGCGACGGCAAGCTCGTGCACCTGCCGAGCGCCGAGCTCGTGCCCGGCGACGTGATCATGCTCGAGGCGGGCGACTCCGTTCCGGCCGACTGCCGCGTGCTCGAGAGCGCCACGATGAAGATCGAAGAGGCCGCGCTCACCGGCGAGTCCGTGCCCGTCGAGAAGCATGCCAACGTGATCGAGCTCGCCGCCGGCACCGACGACGTGCCGCTCGGCGACCGTAAGAACATGTGCTATATGGGCTCCACCGTCGTGTACGGCCGTGGTCGCGCCGTCGTGGTCGGCACCGGCATGAACACCGAGATGGGCAAGATCGCCGGCGCCCTGGCCGAGGCCAAGGAAGAGCTCACGCCGCTGCAGGTGAAGCTCGCCGAGCTCAGCCGCATCCTCACCATCATGGTGATCGTCATCTGCGTCGTCATCTTTGGCGTTGACATCCTCCGCCACGGCGTGGGCAACGTCCTTACCGATCCGACTGCCCTGCTCGACACCTTTATGGTTGCCGTCTCGCTCGCCGTCGCCGCCATCCCCGAGGGCCTTGTTGCCGTCGTGACCATCGTCCTTTCGCTTGGCGTGACCAAGATGGCCAAGCGCCAGGCGATTATCCGCAAGCTCTCTGCTGTCGAGACCCTTGGCTGCACACAGACCATCTGCTCCGACAAGACCGGTACCCTTACCCAGAACAAGATGACCGTCGTCAAGCACGAGCTCGCTGCGCCCAAGGAGAAGTTCCTGGCCGGCATGGCGCTGTGCTCCGATGCTCAGTGGGACGAGGAGCTGGGCGAGGCCGTGGGCGAGCCGACCGAGTGCGCGCTCGTCAACGACGCCGGCAAGGCTGGCCTCACCGGCCTGACTGCCGAGCATCCGCGCGTGGGCGAGGCCCCGTTCGACTCGGGCCGCAAGATGATGTCCGTGATCGTCGAGACCTTGGATGGCGAGTACGAGCAGTACACCAAGGGCGCGCCCGACGTGGTGATCGGCCTGTGCACCCATATCTACGAGGGCGAAAAGGTCGTCCCGCTGACCGAGGAGCGTCGCGCCGAGCTCGTGGCCGCCAACAAGGCCATGGCCGACGAGGCTCTGCGCGTGCTGGCGCTGGCAAGCCGCACCTACACCGAGGTCCCGAGCGACTGCAGCCCCGCTGCGCTCGAGCACGACCTGGTCTTCTGCGGCCTGTCCGGCATGATCGACCCGGTCCGCCCCGAGGTCGCCGAAGCCATCCGCGAGGCCCACGACGCTGGCATTCGCACCGTCATGATCACGGGCGACCACATCGACACCGCCGTGGCCATCGCCAAGCAGCTGGGCATCGTCACCGATCGCAGCCATGCCATCACCGGTGCCGACCTCGATCGCATGAGCGACGAGGAACTCGACGCGCACATCGAGGACTACGGCGTGTACGCCCGCGTCCAGCCCGAGCACAAGACACGCATCGTCGAGGCTTGGAAGTCGCGCGACCAGATCGTGGCCATGACGGGCGACGGCGTCAACGACGCCCCGTCCATCAAGCGCGCCGACATCGGCGTTGGCATGGGCATCACCGGTACCGATGTCACCAAGAACGTCGCCGACATGGTGCTTGCCGACGACAATTTCGCCACCATCATCGGTGCCTGCGAAGAGGGCCGTCGCATCTACGACAACATCCGCAAGGTCATCCAGTTCCTGCTTTCGGCCAACCTTGCCGAGGTCTTCTCGGTGTTTATCGCCACGCTCATCGGCTTTACCATCTTCCAGCCGGTGCAGCTGCTGTGGGTGAACCTGGTTACCGACTGCTTCCCTGCGCTCGCGCTGGGCATGGAGGACGCCGAGGGCGACATCATGAAGCGCAAGCCGCGCAACGCCAAGGATGGTGTCTTTGCCGGACATATGGGTCTGGACTGCGTGGTCCAGGGCCTAATCATCACCGTGCTGGTGCTGGCGAGCTTCTTTGTGGGCGTGTACTTTGACATGGGCTACATCCACATCGCCGATATGATCGCCGGCAATGCCGACGAGGAAGGCGTGATGATGGCGTTCATCACGCTCAACATGGTCGAGATTTTCCACTGCTTCAATATGCGCAGCCGTCGTGCGTCGCTGTTCACCATGAAGAAGCAGAACAAGTGGCTGTGGGCTTCCGCCGCTCTGGCACTGGTGCTGACGGTGATCGTGACCGTGCAGCCGACGCTTGCCGAGATGTTCTTTGGCCCTGTGACGCTTGAGCTCAAGGGCGTTCTTGCCGCGCTGGGCCTGGCCTTCCTGATCATCCCGTTGATGGAGATCTACAAGGCGATCATGCGCGCGGTGGAGAAAGAGTAACGTACCTGTCCGGGCCCGCCCGCCTGCGGGGTTTCTTCTTCGCTGGTCCTCGCGCTTCGCGCTGCGGGATCACTCAGAAGAAACCCCTCCCGGCGGGCGGGCCTTCGGATAACCTCTCGGGACCGTAAGCTGAGGGAAAGTGTGTGAGTCGGTCGGGGCCGGGGATGGCGAG